>JADHLS010000159.1 GCA_016780605.1 Reyranella sp. | reverse complement strand
CAAAACGAAAGACCGCGGCCTTCGTCAAATTTCCAGGATCGGCCGCAAATTGCTCGACCTCAGCGTGCCAACCCGGCTTCAGCACGGTGTCAGCATGCAGGAACAGAAACCATGGCCCGTATGCCACCGCCGCGCCTGCCATGAGCTGGTTACCGCGGCCTGCGGGCGCGACGATGACTCGGGCACCGAATGCCTTGGCCACCTCGGCCGTGCGGTCGGTCGAGCCGCCGTCGATCACGACGAGGTCGTCGACGGGGCCGAGGGCGACCAGCGTCGCACCCAGCTGCGGGGCGGCGTTCAGTGTCGGTATGATCACGGACACGTTCACCGCTGCCATCGCCGGATGGCCCATTGGATAACGATCGGCAGCAGCGCAAGAAGAGCCAGGCCTACCCGTACTGCGATCACCTCGGGACTGAAGACCTGGCTCAGCGGAACCTCCGATCCGGATTTGAAGTACAATCCCAGCCCATCCCCGACAGCGCTGAAGGCCAATGTGCCGGGAATAATGCCAATCGCCGTGGCAGCGACGTAAGATCGGATGTTCATCCCCAATAGAGCCGGCACGAGGTTGACGGCCCAGAACGGAAACGCGGGGACCAGGCGTAAGAACAAGAGGTAGCTGAAGGCGTTTCGCTGAAATCCCTCAGCCATGCGCGCGATGAAGGGGCCAGCTCTCGCGCGAACAAGGTCGCCGACAGCAAAGCGGGCGATCAGGAAAATGGCGATGGCTCCCGCCGTTGCGCCCGTCACGCTGAGGAGCGCCCCGATCCAGAGACCAAAGAGAAATCCACCGGCGATGGTCATGATGGCCCCACCCGGCAATGAAAGTCCGACGACCAGCGCATAGGTCATGACGAATGCCGCCGCAGACAGGACTGGCTGGCGCGCAACCAGGGTGTGGAGTTCGACGTCTTTGTCGTGAAGCGTTTCCAACGTCAGGTAGCGGTTGAAGCCCAGAGCGAAGAAGGTGGCGAAGAGACCCGCAATGACGAGCAAGGGTACAAGGCGTTTCAGGATCGACGAACTGGTCAACCGAATAGTCCCAGGAAGCGCACGACAGCCTGCGTACGGCGGCTGAAGAGCATCGGAGAATAGAAGCTGCCCGCCGCGCGCTTGCTGAGCTCGCTGAAGGTCGGATAAGGCGCGATCGCGCGAGCTAGTGCGCTGAGCCGCACGTTCTGAGAGATCGTCAGCACCCACGGCAGGGCCAGTTCGCCAGCGCGCGGCCCGACGATCGTTGCTCCAAGCACCTGACCTCGCCGCGCGACGATCACCTTGGCGAAGCCGTCAGTCGTCCCCTCGGTGCGTGCGCGGTCATTCTCTGCGAGATCAACGCGCAGTACGCGAACGCTCGTTCCATAGGCCTGGCGGGCTTGCGCCTCCGTCATGCCGACCTGGGCAAGCTCTGGGTCGGTGTAGGTCACCCAGGGAAGGGCGCGAAGGTCGACCCTTGTGGGCAGTCGAAACAGGGCGTTCCGTAAGATGACGCTCGCATGATATCCGGCTAGGTGCGTGAACTGGTATCCGCCAATGACGTCGCCTGCTGCGTAGATCCGCCGATTGCTGCTTCGCAGGCGATTGTCGACCTCAATCCCTTTGGCGTCAAAACGGACTCCGGCGGATGCGAGGCCGAGATCGTCGAGGTTGGGTTTTCGGCCGGTGGCGACCAGCAGATGCGAGCCGTCGATGACCTTCTCACCGCCGCCTTCGCGGACAATCACTCTGATGCGTTCATTGGATCGGGCGACTCGCAGGATTTTCACCCTTTCGACCAGCGCGACGCCTTCAGCGGTCAAAGCTTGGCGTACGACCTCGGCTGCTTCGGGATCGTCTTTCGGCAGCATCGGCCCGAGGTCGAGGAGCGTCACGCCCGATCCCAGCCTCCGGTGCGCCTGCGCCATCTCGCATCCGATCGGACCCGCGCCAATGACGATGAGGTGCTCGGGGAGGACAGTGTTTTCGAAGAGCGTCTCGTTGGTAAAGTACGGGACATCATCGAGGCCCTGGATCTGCGGGATGGCAGGTCGGCTGCCGGTTGCAATGACGATGCGCCGAGCGCGTACATGCCGGCCGTCAGCCTCGATCGTCCGGTGGTCGATGAAGCAGGCGCGTCCCTTTATGACGGTGCACCCGAGCGCCGTGAAGCGCTCGACCGAGTCATTGGGTGCAATTGCGCCGATGGCACCGTGGACATAGCCGTGGACGGCGGCGAAATCGACGCGCGGTTCCGCCGTGTGCAACCCGTACCGGGTCGCCTGTCGAACGACCTGCGCCGTCTTGGCGCAAGCGAGCAACGCCTTCGAGGGAACGCAACCGGTGTTGAGGCATTCGCCGCCCATGCGGCCGGATTCGATCAGGACGGTTCGCGCTCCCATTTGCGCGGCGCCCGCCGCGACCGACAAGCCAGCGGAGCCTCCGCCAATGACGCATATGTCGGCGTTGTCTATTCGGTCGGGCATGGACGCGGGGCCTCATGGTGCGTGCTGCAAGAGGCGCCACCGAGCACGCAAAACTGGGCGCAATAGCGATGGTTGAGTCTCACGGGTCGGGTCGATTCGGCGAGAGTCGTGCCGAGTTCGAAGGCGTCGTCATAGGGCAGCAGCGTGCAAGACACGACGCGCGGCCGATCCGCGCCCTTGCGCTTCACGACCATCCGGGAGCGGGCGCACATGACCGAGTCCGGGCGCTTCCCGAGAATGCCCCAGCAGTGCTCAGTGATTTCGGGAACGTCATCGCTTGCCGTCATCTCGGGAAAGAGCACCAAGCGGGCCGGATCGTCGGCGTCGATGGCGAACCCGAGCTTGGCGAACAAGGCCCGGTAGCCGGCGCGCATCTTGGCCTGATCCTCATGCCATACCGTGCGGCCGGCCACGGACACATCGAAGCCGTTCCGTGCGAGCCACAGGAGGCCGTCGATTGTCTTGTTCCAGGTGTGCGGCCCACGCAGTTGCTCGTGGCCGGCCCGCTGGTGGCGATCCAACGAGACTCGAAGCCTCAGCAGGCCGGGGAAGCGGCGATTGAGGTCGATCAGCCGTTCCTGCCGGCGCTGCATCGGTCTCATGGCATTCGTCAAGACGAGCACCCTGAAACGGGCAACGAGGCTGTCTTCAATCATGCCGAGGATGTCGGGGTTCATGAACGGTTCGCCGCCGGTAAAGCCGATCTCGGAAGGACGCGGGTTGCGGCTTGCGGCTTCCTCGAGAAACCGCCGAACCTCAGCCCGGGTCAGATACACGAGCCGATCGTTCTTCGGACTCGACTCGATATAGCAATTCTCGCAAGCGAGATTGCACAGGGTGCCGGTGTTGAACCATACGGTCTCGAGTCTCTCGAGCGCGACTGTCGCGCGTCGCTCGCCGCTGGCGGTGACTTCGGGATCACTGAACTTCGTGCGCGGTTGATGGTCGTCGGCAACCGTTGCCGGCCACGAAGCCGATGCGTTGTTCCAAAGCAGGGTGCCCGCGGGGATCGCCTGGCCCCTGAGCCGCAGTTCCGCGGTCGGCAGCACGTCGCAACTCGGCCACAACCCGGTCTCCAGTGCCGCTGCATATCCCGCGGGCAGGCCGCGTGCACGAACCTTCCTCGCGGCCAACTCGGCATCGTACTCGAGGGCCTCGGCGTGGACTTCGATGCCATCGTCGGTCGGGACGAGCAGGCTGTACCATCCGCGTTGCGTGCCATCGTTGGCGGGCATGCCGATCGCACCTGCATTGTGCCACAGTCTGCCGGCGACGACCTGCGTGAAGGGCACGCCGCAGTGACCGCCGAGGACGCCGTCGCAGCCGGCGAGAGCGATTTGCCGTTCTTTGTCCGACCAAGGCGTGGAACCGAAGATGAAGCGGTTGATGCTATCCACCGATCCGTGCACGACGGCCAGGCGACGACCGCCCAGCAGCAGGTCGATCCGCCGAGGAAGTGATCGCATCCATTCCCGCTGTTCGTCGGATATTTCCGCATCGGCATGGGCGTACCATGCGGCGGACAGTTGGTCGCACGCCGTCCCATCGGCGAAGCCGCAGCCGCAATCGTCTCTGTCCCACCCAAGGGCTTCCTCGCAGTTGCCCATGATCGCATGAATGCCCCAATCGCGGATCAAGGCCACGGTTTCCCGGGCGTCCGCACAGTAGGCGACCACATCGCCAGTACAGATCGTATGGTCCGGTGGGATCCCCAATCGCACGGCCTCGGCACGAAGGGCGCGCGTAGCTTCGAGATTGCTGTAGCAACCGCCGAACACGAGCACGGGGCCTGCGGCTGCAAGCATCGCAGCCGGCCCATTGCCGACAGCCATCGTCGCAGTTCCCGGCCTTCCGTCGCGCCAGACTTCTCCGTGCATGTCGTCGACACTCCAAGCGCCTCTGTCAGTGGGTTATTCGTCGAACGGGATCAAAAGGTTTCACTGTTCGGCTCATTGACCCGGCAAGTGACCGTCAGTCGCGCTAGACTCAGACTAGGAGCAGTTCTGTGATGTTTCCTGAGCGGGCGTCGAATGTACGAAATGAGCCAAGCATCCCAGGAGGAAGAGCGAACCACACTCGAGCTCTAGGGTGAGTAATACCGCCTGACAAGGCGGTGGTCGGAACGACGAGACCATCGCGGCGATCTGTCGGCATGGTTGCGCGGAAATGTCTTCCAAGTTTGTGATGGCCTGGTTGACGCCTGATGATGTATTCGATCGCCGTCGGGGTTCACCTCCGCAGTTGATTCGTGCTCGTTTCACCGCAATGCTGGCGCTATCCAGGTTGGAAGCGTCGACAGGCTTGGCTTCTACATCGACAGCGCGTTCGCCGACGTCCGCTTCGACCGTGCGTTGTTCCTGATCCGCTTGACGACCGTGGTGAACATGATCATGGACGCCCTGTCGCGCGCCATCCGGGCGCGGGTGCATCTGACCTCCGTGCCCAATTCGGGCCAAGTGTTCACGGCCTACGGGCCGTTCTCCACATCCAGAAGACGACCATAAGGACGACGGCACCGACCGTCAGCAGGGCGATCGCCACGTTCCCGTCGAGCACGCTCTCCGTCACCAGGATGGTGGCGGCGGCTCCCGGCACAATGCCAATCGCGGTCGTCCAAATGAATGTCCACCAGGATATGCTCATCAGCCCCGCGCCATAGTTGACCGCATTGAAGGACACGAGCGGAATCAATCTGCACAGGATGAGCGTTGGCGTTCCTTGCCGGCCCGCCCATTGGTTGACCTTTGCGTAGTTTCTTGCAGGAACGAGCCGTCGCAGGAACGGCCGACCAAGGCGTCGGCTCAGGCCAAAGGCAACGATGGCCGCCAACATTGCCCCGACCCAGCTCACGGCAAATCCCCAGTAGGGGCCGAACACCATGCAGTTGGCCATGACCACGACTTCCGCCGGAAACGGCGCAACGCCATGGATGATCATCAATGCGATTGAGACCACAACGGCCATCATGCCCCAGGCGCGCATGTAGTCCGCCGCGCGGAGGGTAGCGTCGTGGATGCTGGCGCCTGCCGTTCCGAGATCGACTTCCAACCAGGCTACGAGCGCAACAGTGGCCACCAGAAGCGCGAAACCTACGGCCACGTCTCTCATCCGTCGCGAACGGTCCCGCTGAGTTTGATCTCCATCCTCCCGTGCCGTCGAGGCGGCGGCCTCAGTTGGTCTCGTCATGTCACAAACCAGACGACTGGCGAGTCAGCCCTGTCTGCCGTGCAGCGCTCTTGCGCTCCGTGCCGCGCCCTTTGCGCAGCTTGGGGGGCAGAATGGGGACAGGGCTGGGGTGTCGATCGCGTTGAATTCGGCCGGTAATCGGATTCCAGAACGTCGGCTGCGCGCCCTTTTCTATCGCGACCGGTCGTAGCAAGAAATCATCGCGGCGGGCATTATGTAAGCACATCGAAACCGGCCCGTCCGCCGTCGCGACCACGAAGGCGCAGGCTGCAAGTCGCTCGCGCTCGAGCTTGCAGCCGTCCATGAAATTGTGAATGAAGAAGGATACCTTCGAGATCCTCCCGCGCCCCACGATGAGATCGCGGTGCATTTGCCGCGCTTTGCCCAAAGCAAGACGAAGGGCCGTGGCCAGAAGCCGTGGTGTCCGAAGGAGGGCAATGGTCAATGCTACGACCGTGAGAAACCAGTTCTGCCGGTCGGTCGACACGTGCGCAGTCGCCGCCAGGAGACGCTCCATGGCCTGCGGTTCGTCGTAGGCATTGTAGGCATGGCCGTTGCAGACCAACGCCATGGCGTAGCGATTGCATGCGCGATGGCCAGCACGTGGGAAATCAAAGGAGAGTGCGTTGGTCGTGCCGGCGCGAATGGCGTCGGCTACGCTGTCGGGGGTGATGGTGGCCGAGTCTCCAACACCACGTCCTCGACCTGCATCAGCGCCGATCTGGAACGAGGCCAGAGAGACGACGTCGCTGTTGGCCACGAAGAATGCGGCCAGCATCGGCATCTCTTGCGCGTTTCTGGGGAAGACTGTTGTGTTGAATATGACGGAAAGGCCGAGCCCACGCGCCCGCTCAATGTATTCGCTCCTGACCTTGTTCAACTCCACCTCCGACGAGGATCCTTTGCGCTCTTGCGTCATGTCGACATGAAACGCGACGTCCACCAGCCCAGCCCTGGCAAGGGCCGCGAGCAACGATCGAGTTGCCCGTATGCCGTTGGTGAACAACGAAGCGCGCATCCCTCTCTCACGGATGCGTCGCACAACGGCGACGAGGTCGTCTGGCGAACGTAATGTCGGGTCACCGCCGGTCACCTGCACGTCCGTATTCGGTCCATACATGTCGAATATTGCGTCAATACGCCGGAACAGCTCTTCGAGCGGAACATCCTTGACGGCTTCCGCAGCTTCGGAGAGATAGCAGAACGTGCAATCCAGGTTGCATCGTTGCGTGACTTCGAGCGCCACGCAGCCGATTGGCCAACGCCGTCCCATGCACTGGCCGCCGTCCCATTGTTCTGTGTCGACCATTTGACGCCTGGCTCGAGCCAGGGCGTCGCCTGACCGGTCGGCCCAGGGCTCCGCTTGCCAAGCACGAGCCCCTTCTGGCGAGAGAAATGGATCGGGCATGTCAGGAACGTCGGGCATCGTTCAGCCGCCAGTCGTAGAAATCGTCGTCGATCTTGGTCCGACCGGCCAGCACGGCGAGGAGAGGGGGACGAGCGTACCGACGAAGGTGAGCGACCACGCCGGCTTCGTCGCCGCCGAAATCCTCGGTGAACCATGCGTAGAGACTGGAAACAGCCAGCTTCCGATTCTCCAGCCTGATGCCATGCCCATTGACGAAGGCGATAGCGCCAGCTTCCATGAGGTCATTGGCGCTTTCGGCGGTAAGCGCGACCGGCGGCAGGCTCGGGCAACCAAGCGAGGCGCAGTTGAGGACGTAGTGCAATCGCGCGTCCTGCCAGATCGGCCGCAGAATACGGTGTTCAATGTCATTCAGGGTCACGGGCTTCCCGTCGATCGTGATCAGCGCCTTGTCCCATGGCCCGAAGGAAAGGAGGCCGGGCGATATCGAGATGTCTCGGATGCTGGCAACCGGATAGTGATCGAGCACCAAGTCGACGGTGAGCGAATTGTAGAGGTTGACCCAGTAAGCGAGCTGCTCGGCCCGCCTTGCCGTTCTGATCGGCACAGCTGCGAGTTTGCGAATGTATGCTTTCAAAGCCTGTCGGTCGGCAGGCGACACGTCGCTGTAGCGGATCAGGTTGATCTCGCCGACAACGAGATATCGCGCGAGAAACGCAGTCCAGGGCGCATGATCGATTCGCGCTGACGCCGCTTCGTCGTGCGCCTGCCATACCGGCCAAAGCCTCATGCCCGGGGCAAGCCAGCGTTCAATGCCGCCGAAGCCCGCAAGTGGCAAGCCAAGGAGCAGCGCGGCAAATCCGCGTCTAAGCGTATTGCTCTTGTTCTTTTGGATCATGGGCCAGACGTCCGAGCCCTCCGTGTCTCCTTGAAGCGGATCTGAACTTTGCATTCGACTAGGCGGCCATTCCGAATGTGGGCCAGCCCTGCTTCACGTCGAATCACCGACGCGTGACGGCGGCCGCGAGGAGCAGGGCACGCTTGGGTGCGACTGGGCGTCGTCCCGGATTTCCTTCGTCTTCGGTGCCAATTGCGAATAGTATGTATAATCATTCGCAACTTGGGCGCCGAAGCGGAACCTTTCTTATGGGCCTTTTCTTACGATGGACCATTGCGGTCTTCTTGATAGGCGGCCTAGCCGCGTCCGCGTGGGCCCAGACCGACAACCAGTCTGCCGCCGTTGCTTGGCGGTTGCTCGACTATCTCGGGGTCGATTACGGCGGGGCCATAGCTAACGATGGGCACGTCGTCAGCCAGTCCGAGTACGAGGAGATGATCGAGTTCGCTCAGCAGGTCCGCGACCGGCTGGCGGCTCTGCCGACCAAGCCCGCTCAGCCATCGCTCGTCAGCCGCGGCGAGGCGCTCCAAGGCGCCATCGCGCGCAAGGCGCCGCCGTCAGAGGTCGCGGTTCTCGCGAAGAGCTTGAAGGACGACCTGCTTGCCGCCTATCCGGTGCCGCTCGCGCCAGCGAAGGCTCCGGACCTCGCGCGCGGTGCCTCCCTCTACGCGGAGCAATGCGCTTCCTGCCATGGCCCAGCGGGCGCTGGCGACGGACCGGCTGCCAAGGAGCTGAAGCCACCACCTGTCGCCTTCATAGATGAATCGCGGGCGAAGGCTCGCAGCGTCTTCGGGCTCTATCAGGTCATCGGCCAGGGCCTCGACGGCACGGCGATGGCGAGCTTCGCGCACCTTCCGTCGGACGATCGCTGGGCGGTCGCGTTCTATATCGGCACGCTCGCTTCCTCGGCCGCCGACGCCGAACGTGGCAAGGAGTTGTTGCAGAACGATCCGGCCTTGCGCGACAGGACCCCCAACCTGCAGGCCCTCACACAGATCACGCAGGCCGAGCTCGCCCAGGGCGTAGGCGACGACAAGGCCCGCGCTCTCGTGGCTTGGCTGCGCCGTCATCCCGAAGCGATCACCTCCGCCTCGGGCGGGACGCTCG
>JADHLS010000158.1 GCA_016780605.1 Reyranella sp. | reverse complement strand
GAGCGCGGCGAGCGCCCGCTTCTCCTCGACGATGTCGGACGGTGTCGACAGGAAGATGCGGATCTCGCGCGGCATCGTCACACCGTCTTAGGATCGAAGATTTCCGGCTGACGTCCGGTGAGCTTGCGCACCAACTCGACCATGTGCTGCGTACCGCCCGGACCGTCTCCTGGCTCGCCATTCCACAGCGTGATGAACGAGGTCTTCCTGAGGCCCATCGACAGTGCGCTGTAGAGGATCCAGCGGTTGCAGCGGTCGTGGACGCTGACGCCCTCCGGCGCCGGGCCGAGTTCCTGAGGCATGATGAAGGTCGTGGTCTTCTGGTTGTCCCTGACCGTCTCGAAGCTCCTCTCCCAGCGATGAGTGGGGTCGGCGAAGGTCACCGATTCCGCCATGAACTCCGCCTCGTTGCGCGCCAGGCGCAGTTCCACCCGCATGCCGCGCTCCAAGCAGGCCTCGGCGAACAGCAGGTCGCCGCCGCAGGCACCGCCGCACAAGCCGACATCTCCTGCCGCGGCTCCGACCGTATCGAGACGTTTGCGGATCTCGGCAGCCACCGCATCGATGTTGCGAGCCGGAAACCGCTCCGGCTTGGCCTTGCCCGGCCCGCGATCGGCGGGATTGTCGATCATGTGGCCGCTGAACACCACGACGCGCTGCGGCTCGGGATCGGCAGGCTTGCGGCCGCCGATCAGTCCATCGAGCTGCTTCTCGGCCCGATCGATGATCTTGGCCGCCTCGGCAACAATGTCGGGCTGGAACCCGAGGACGCCTAGAAAGTCGAGTTGCCGACTGGATGAGTCGAGCGGGAACCGCTCGCGGTCCGCCACGGCAAGAGCCGTCGCTTCGGCATAGTCTTCGAGCGCTGCTTCCTTGCGCCCCTCGACCAATGCCATCTCGGCACGCGTGGCGAGCGTCCAATAGTCTTTCTTTCCCGCGATCGCGACCCCGACCGTCCAGCTCACGCCCTTGGCTATGTCGTCGAGCGGCAGCGCGCTCTTGCGTTTGGTGACGTGCTCCCAAAGCCGCCCCAGAGTGAGCGCGTTGATGCCGGGATAGTAATCGGCGGGCGCGAACCGGAAGGCTTCATAGTAGGCGTTCGCGGCATTCTGCAGGGTTGCCGCGGTGTCCATTGCCGCCTCGACGGGGGCATCATTGCGCTGCGGATGGCTGTTCCACAGCTGGCTCCACTCATCCTTCCAGGTGCGGGCGAAGATTCCCTGGGTCTCACCGTCTTTCTGCTTCTCGGCCAGCTTGCCCAGGAGTTCCCGCGCCTCGGCGTAGCGCTCCGCCCGGCCCTGCGCCATACCTTGGATCTGGATGGCCTGCACGTCGTCCGGATCGAGCTCGCGCGCCTGCTCGATGATCTTGAGCGCATAGAGCGGTCTGTTCATCTGCAGCAGCGTCTTGGCGGCCGTACGCAGGGCCTCGAATTCGAGCAGGCTGTTGGGTGTCTCTTCCGCGAGCACGAGAATGTCGCCCGGTCGTTGCTTGCGACGCGCAACGGCAATGCGTTGCTCCCAGGCTTCGAGCGATTGCCAGTATTCGTTGACGTCCCCGACCTTGAGTGACTTCCAATCGGGCTCTTTCAGGCTGGGGATCTGCTGGTAGACCGGGCTGGCGCGCCGGCCCCGCCAGGCTCCCAGCGTGGCCTTGATCATCTCGGTGAGGGCCTTGCACTCGGCGTCCAGCTTTTCGGGATCGAGCTTGCCGTCCTTCAGGGTATAGCGCTGCATGCGCTGTCCAGCGATGTCGAACGGCAACTTTTCGCGCGCCGCATAGGTCATCACCGTGCCACCCGACCGCAGCGCGTGGCGCACGCCGATCTCGTACCAGACGTTGGGATTGTCCATGGTGAGGTCGGCGACGACGAACTCCGCCAGCAGCAGGTCCTGGAACATGTCGAGGTGGATCGACCCACCGCGCCGGTCGGCATCGGCACGGTGCGCCTTGAGACCGGCGGCGGTGATGGCGGGCTCCAGCAGCCGCTTGTAGATGTCGTCGCAGTCGATCTCGATCTTCTTGGTCAGCTTCTTCTTGCCGAACGGCATGACGACGAACGCACGACGGGGAGTGCTCATGCAATCCTCCTTGCAGCGGGCCGACTAGAACCCGGCGAAGTGCTCCGGCTTCACCTTCTCCCCGACCTTGACGCCGACGTGCCACAGCTCATCGATGCCATCGACGGAGTCGAGTTTCTGCACGGTCTCGGGCTCGATGTCGGGGCAGCCTAGCCTGTTCAGCCCCTCGCGCGACAGGTCGGCATCGTAACGCGCATAGCTGAAGAGCTTGCCCGGGCCGCTGAGCGGTCCAGCACTGCCGAAGAGATCGCCGATCTCGCGATCGATGGGTTCGCCCGCCACGCACTTGCCGAACACGCGGCACAGCAGGTCCTGCTCGGTCTGGGCAGCGAACATCAGGGCCGAGGGAATGGTCGAGGCATTGTAAATCAGGTTCATGTCCTCGGGCTCGAGGCCCTCGTTCACGTTGGCAGCCGTGCCGGTGCCAACCGACACGATCAGCATGTCGTCTACGCCGGCCTTCCAGCGCTTGTCCGGTGCCTTCGGCCAATAGCGGTCGAGAGTCGCCATCAGGAACATCTGGAACGCCGGGTTGTTGTACATGGTGACGCCACCGTCGACGAAGACGAACTCCTTTTCCTTCACCTTTTCATCGCCCGGAAGGACGATGACCTCCGGCGGGAAATATGTCGGTGCCGCCGTGCTGGCGCGCACCAGCTGCCACAGCGGGAACTTCAGGTTGTCGTCGGCGCGTCCGTTGTTGTTGTACTTGGCATGGGGATTGTTCGACAGCGGCCAGGGCGAATCGGTCGTGGCGTTGCGCATGACCATCATCAGCAGCGTCTTGATCTTGGACGAGCCGAACGTCGTGTCGGCGCCGAACACGTCGCGCAGCTTCCGCGCCAGGGGCTCGTCCTCGAATTTGTAGCGCAAGCGGCGCAACAGATTGGCCTTCACGAACATCTGAGCCCCGGCCTCCTTGTAGAAGGCCAGGATATCATCGACCGTCATCCCGGTTGCGAGGCCGGTGGCGACGATGGCGCCGGTGCTGGTGCCGCTGATGTAGTCGAAATAATCGGCGAGCCTGGTCTGCGGGCCACACTTCGCCTTGACGATGTCCTCGATCTTCTTCAGCGCACCCAGAGCCAGCACACCGCGGATGCCGCCTCCGTCGATCGACAGCAGCTTCTTCTTGCCTGGATCCATGGTGCGCTCCCCCGGCTCTGCCGGCCGATAGCACGCGCCAGACGTCGCTTCTGTGCCTTTTGCCACAAAGTCCGGCGGCAAGGACGACGTCCCACTGGGACGGAGCCGCTCACACCGCGATGACCACACCGTCGTGGCCGGGATCGGCGCCGCCATCCAGGCCATCGTCGTGGACGCGGATGGCATGCACGGCGGCGAAGCCGAAGGTGTAGGGGCTGCGCACCACGGGATAGCCCAGCCCCTGGAGCTCCCGCTCGACGCGGCCCGGGATGCGGTTGGAGATGTCGATCGTATCCGAGGTCGCCGAGAAGCGCGGCGCACTCACCGCCTCGACCATGGTCATGCCGAAGTCGAGCGCATTCAGGATCACGTGCAGCACGCCCATGGCGATCTGCGTGGCGCCGGGCGCGCCGATGATGAGATGCGGCTGGCCGTCCTTGAACAGGATCGAGGGCACCACCGAGCTGAAGCGCGCCTTGCCTGGCGCGATCGAGCCCGCTCGGCCGGGCCGCGGGTCGAACACGCCCATGCAGCCGTTGTACATGAAGCCCAGGCCCGGCGTGACCACGCCCGACGGCATGCCGAGCGAATGGGTCATGGTGAAGCAGTTGCCGTCCCTGTCGAGCACCGAGATGTGCGTGGTATCCTTGGACACAGCGCCCGAATTGAAACGCGGCACCTCGGCCTTCACGCCTCGCATGATCTCGCCCGCCATGGTCTTGGCGTAGGACTTGGAGATCAGCCGCTTGATCGGCACCTCGACGAACTTCGGGTCGCCCACATGGGCGTCCTTGTCGATGGTCGCCCGCTTCATGGCTTCGCTGACGATGCGCAGATGTTCCGTCGAGCCGTGATCGAGGCTCCCAAGGTCGAAATGCTCCAGGATGTTCAGCATCTCGAGCAGCATGACGCCGCCGCCCGGCGGCTGGTTGGTCGAGACGCGATAGCCGCGATAGTCGCCCCACAGTGGCGCGTTGCGCACGGTCTTCCACGCCTTGAGGTCATCCACCGAGAGCAACGCGTCGTTCTTCTTCATGTCGGCGGCGATCGCCTGGGCGATCTCGCCGGAATAGAAGACATCGGCGCCGCCCTTGGCGATGGCGCGCAGCGTCTGGCCATAGTCACGATTGACGACGCGGTCGCCCACCCGCTTGGGACTCCCGTCGGGCCGGCAGTAGAGCGCGCGGGCCGCCGGCGTGAAGCCAGTGCGCTCGTGGTTGGGCGCGCGGCCGAAGGCGCCGTCGTCGGACCACCAGTAGTGGACGTGCGGCCGCACCGTCCAGCCGCTCTCGGCCCAGGCGATCGCCGGCTCGACGATGCGCGACCATGGCAGGCTGCCGTGCTCCTTGTGCGCCTCGTAGTACATCTTGAGGTTGGCCGGCGCGCAGATCGACTTGTAGCCGATGTCGTTGACGCGGCCCTTCAGGATGAAGCCGTAGCCGTCGCGCGCCTCGCTCTCGATCAGGTTGGCCCACATGTCGGGCCGCGCGCCGAGCGGCGCCGGCGCGTGGGCATCGATGTAGCCATGGAACTTCTTGCCCGGCATGTAGATGCCGCAGGAGCCGAAACCGGCGATACCGCACATCAGCGGATCGACCACGCCCTGCACCAGCGCGCAGGCGATGCCGGCATCGACCGCATTGCCGCCCTCGCGCAGGACATCGGCGCCGGCTTCCGTCGGCTCCGGCTGCGGGGCCACGATCATCGCCTTCTTGGCGTAACGCACGCTGTTTCCTCCCGATCTTCCCGACCCGCACGATCATGAGCGCGCAGGATGCGCGCGGTCCAGAAGATCAATCCCAGCCGTTTCGCTTTCGCAGGACGGCTGTGGCCGGTGCGAGCGCCATCCCCTTGCCCTGCACGGTCGGCAGCCACTCATTGAGCGCCTGCAGCGTCGCTTCGTGCGGATGACCGATCACCACGACGAAACCCTGGCGGCGCGCGACCGCCTCGGCCTCGGCGAGCCTGCGGCGCACGGCATCGAGCGATTCGTCGTCGTCGAGGAAGACGTGGCGCACGATCGAGGGCACGCCCATCTCCTGCGCCAGCTGATCACCCACCGACTGCGCTGTGGTGCGCGAGTCGAGGAACATCAGGCCGCGGCTCTTGAACTGACGCAGCACCGTCTCCATGCCGGGTTTGAAGGCGGTGAAGCGGCTGCCCATGTGGTTGTTGACGCCGGCGAAGCCCTCGAAGCTGTCGAGCGCCGCGTTGGCGCGCTGGCGCAGCTCGGCGTCGGACAGCGACACTAGCAGCGCATTGGGGCCCGGGTCGTTGCGGCCGTTCGGCTCCATGGGCAAGTGCAGCATCAGCTCATGGCCCCGGGCGCGCGCCGCCTTGGCCTGCTCGCGTAGATCCTTGGCATAGGGCAGGAACGACATGGTGAGCGGGCCCGGCAGCTCCCACGCCCGCCTGGAGCGCGGGCGATCCAGGCCGACATCGTCGATCACGACGGCGACCAGGGGTTTGCTGCTGAGATCGCGGAACGGGACGGCATTCTTGCGCCAGGTCTCCACGCCAGGGGCCAATGCAACCTGCTGCGGCCGGGGCCGCGGCTTCTCTTCCAGGGTCGGCCGCGGCTGGCCCGGCTCGATCTCGGTGTATTGCGGCAGGCCCGGCAGGTCCTCGATGCGCGCGTATTTGGGGGCAGGCTCGCCCGGCGTCACCGAGCCGCCGCGCTTCATCTCCTCCAGCGTGTCGCGCGCCAGTCGCTCGCCGTCGCCGAGTTCGAGCCGCTCCGCCAGCCAGTAGCCGCCGACAAGACTTACCCCGAACAGCAGCAGCAGGCCGGCTGCAATGGCGTACCAACGGCGCGCCGCGCACCACGCGATCAGGCCCTCGAAGCGCTGCCGCAGCCGCTCGCCCAGACCGGGCGGCGATGGCGGACTCCTTCTGTTCGCCTTCCTGCTTCTGTTCTTCCTAGACGCCATCTGAACTTTCAGTCCTAAGGCGTTGGTCCTGTGACAAAGTTGTGCCTTAGTTCAGAGGCGCCGACAAAACAAAAGTTACAATGACGCTGTGGGTTTCACGACCTTTATATCGGGCTCACCCGAGCGGCCGGCCTCGCGCTTGAAGCCCATGCGCTTGGTGAGCTCGAGCATCTTGTGGTTCTCGCGCAGCACGTGGCCGACCACGCGCTGGACGCCGCGTGCTCTGGCGTATTCCAGGACGTGGTTCAGCAGCAGCGTGCCGTAGCCGTGCCCCTGCCGATCGGAGGCCACGACCAGGGCGAATTCTGCTTGCTCGAAGCCGGGATCGGCCGCCAGGCGGCCGACGCCCAACAGGTCCTTTCCGTCGAGCAGCAGGAAGGCCATCTCGCGATCGTAGTCGATCTGCGTCAGCCGCGCCGCCTGCTCATGCGACATCTCGCGGATCGGCCCGAAGAAGCGCATGCGGATGTCCTCGGCCGTCAGCCGCCGCACGAAGGCCTGGATCAAAGGCTCGTCATCGGGTCGGATGGGCCGCACGGCGAGCGTCTTGCCCTCGCGGTCGACGATGGTGGTCTCGAGCTCCACCGGATAGGGTTTTATCGCAAAGCGGGCGGCCCTCTCCTGCCCTGAAGGCTGGCGCACGACGATACGCGCGTCGAGCGCGATCACACCCGCGGCGTCGACCAGCAGCGGATTGATGTCGAGCTCGGCGATCTCGCCCACATCGGCAATCAGCTCGCTGAGGCGGATCATGACCTCGCCCACCGCCGCGCGCGCCGCCGGGGGGCGACCGCGATAGCCGCGCAGCAGGCGATCGATGCGGGTGCGGCTCAGCGCATCTTCCGCCAGAACCGGATCGAGCGGTGGCAAGGCGAGCGCGCGGTCATCGACCACCTCGGCCGCGACGCCCCCGTGACCCACCATCAGGATCGGCCCGAACACGGGATCCTCGGCCGCGCCCAGGATCAGCTCGATGGCGAGCGGGCGCTTGATCATCGGTTGCACCACGAAGCCGTCGATGCGGGCCTTGTTGGCCAGCACCAACGCCCTGCCGGTCATGTCGCGCACCGCGTCGCGCACCGCCTGCTCCGAGCCGAGGTCGAGCGCCACGCCACCGACGTCGCTCTTGTGGCTGATGTCTCGCGAAAGGATCTTCACTGCCACGGGGAAGCCGATGCGGGTCGCGGCGTGCGCCGCCTCGCCGGCGTCGAGCACGACCTCGGTCGGCACGACGGGAATGCCGTAGGCGGCGAGCACTCGCTTGGCCTCGGGCTCGGTGAGGACGATCCGGTTGTCGTCCAGCGCACCGGCGACGATGGCGCGCACCAGCCCGGTGTCGGAGCGTGCCAACGGCACCGAGGGCGGCGTGCGCTGCAGCGCCCGCTGGGCGCGGCGGTACTGCACGATATGCATGAAGCCGCGCACGGCGCGCAGCGGCGTGTCGTAGGCCGGGATGCCGGCCTCGTGCAGCACCCGCCGTCCGGCCTCGGCCTCCGGTCCGCCGATCCAGCAACCAATCACCGGCACGACCTTGGCGCCCGGCGCGCTGGCGACGGCGCGCGCCGCATCGACAGAGGAGGTGAGCGCCGTCGGCACGTTCATCGCGAGCACCGCGCCGACCCCGCGATCGTCGGCCAGCGCATCCAGCGCCGTCGCGTAACGGGCGGCGTCGGCGTCGCCCACGATGTCGACGGGATTGCCGCGCGACCAACCGCGCGGCATCGCCTTGTCGAGCACACCGAGGGTTCGCGGCAGCAACGGCGCCAGCTCGCCGCCCTCGTCCATCAGGAGATCGGTGGCGATGATGCCGGTGCCCCCGCCGTTGGTCAGGATTGCCAGGCGCTCGTTGCGCGGCGCGGCGCCGTGGCCCAGCGTCTCGGCCGCATCGAACAGCTCGCCCAGCCCGTGCACCGTGAGCAGCCCGGCGCGCGCGAAGGCCGCGTCGTAGACCGCGGCCGAGCCCGCCATGGCGCCGGTATGCGAGGCCGCCGCCCTGGCCGCGGCAGCGTGGCGGCCAGCTTTGAGGACGATCACCGGCTTCACGCGTGCGGCACTGCGCGCCGCCGACATGAACTTGCGCGCCTGGGTGATGCCCTCGACATACATCAGCACGGCGCGCGTCTCGTACTCGCGCGCCAGCATGTCCAGAACGTCGCCGAAGTCGACGTCGGTCATGTCGCCCATGGAGATCAAGTGGGAGAAGCCGATGTTCTGCGCTGTCCCCCAGTCGGCGAGACCAGCCAGCACCGCGCCCGACTGCGCCACGGCGGCAATGCGGCCTGGCCGGAGCTTGCCCGGCCCGAAGCTCGCGTTGAGGCCGATCCGCGGAACGGCGTAGCCGATGCAGTTGGGGCCGACGACGCGCAGCAGATGCGGCTGGGCGGCCCGCAGGATGCGCTTGCGCCACTTGGCGTTGTCCTCACCGGGTACGGCGGTGATGATCACCGCCACGCGCGTGCCGCGCTCGCCCAGCTCCAGCACCAGCTTCGGCACCGTCTCGGGCGGCGTCATGATCACGGCGAGGTCGGCCGGTTGCTTGAGTTCGCCGAGACTCTTCAGCACCGGACGACCAGCGATCTCGCCGCCCTTGATGTTGACCAGATGAATGTCGCCCTTGAAGCCGCCGGCCAGCAGGTTTCGCGTCACGGCGTCGCCGACCGAGCCTGGTCTCGCGCTGGCGCCGATTGCCACGACCGATCGTGGCGCCATCATCTTGTCGAGGTTGCGGGTGGACATGGCTTCATCCCGTCGCCGACAATTGCGACACAGCCATGGCAGCGAAATCCACAGCCGACAAGGTCGATACGGTCGCAGTCGAGTTGCGCCTCGATCGCATCTCGCGACTGTACAATTCGCTCGACCCAGCGCCT
>JADHLS010000157.1 GCA_016780605.1 Reyranella sp. | reverse complement strand
GCATCAGGTCGGCCATCTCGTCGATGATGACCACGATGAAGGGCAGCGGCGTGAGGTCGATCTCCTCCTCCTCGAATACCGGCCGGCGCGTCTCGGGATCGATGCCGGTCTGGACCTGGCGGGTCAGCGCCTGGCCCTTGCGCCGCGCGTCGTTGAGGCGATCGTTGTAGCCCGCGATGTTGCGCACGCCGAGCGAGCTCATGGCGCGATAGCGGTCCTCCATCTCGCGCACCACCCACTTCAGCGCCACGATCGCCTTGCGCGGCTCGGTGACGACGGGCGTCAGCAGATGCGGGATGTCCTGGTAGACGCTGAGCTCCAGCATCTTGGGATCGATCATGATGAAGCGGCAGCGATCCGGCGGCAGCCTGTAGAGCAGCGACAGGATCATGGTGTTGACCGCCACCGACTTGCCCGAGCCGGTGGTGCCGCCGATCAACAGGTGCGGCATGCGGGCGAGGTCGGCGATCACCGGATCGCCGCCGATGTCCTTGCCCAGCGCCAGCGGCAGATTGAGCCGCGTGTCCTCGTAGTGCCGCGTCGACAAGAGCTCGCGCAGGAACACGGTTTCACGCCGCGCATTGGGCAGCTCGATGCCGATGACGTTGCGGCCCGGCACCGTGGCGACACGGGCCGAGACCGCGCTCATCGAGCGGGCGATGTCGTCGGCGAGGCCGATGACCCGGCTCGACTTGGTGCCCGGCGCCGGCTCGAGCTCGTAGAGCGTCACGACCGGCCCCGGCCGGACCTTCACGATCTGGCCCTTGACGCCGAAATCGTCGAGCACGGTCTCGAGCAGGCGGGCGTTCTGTTCCAGCGCCTCCTCGTCGATCTTGGTCTCGGCGCTGATCCGGGAGGGCAGCGACAGGATGTCGAGCGGCGGCAGCTGGTACTCGCCGGTGGCAAGGTCGAGCTCACGCTGGCCGGCCCGGGCGGCGCGCTTGCCCTGCGCCACCGCCGACTTGCGCGGCACGATGGTGACGCCGCTCGACGCGGCCGCCGCCGGCGGCTCGCCGGCGAGAGCGTCGGGCGTGAAGGGATTGTCGTCGTAGGCTTCGGCAGGCTGCGGCTCGGCCGACGGCGCCAAGGACACGGATTGCGCCGCCGGTTGCGGCTCGGAGTCCGCCATCGGGGGCGACGACGACTCCATCACCGGTTCGACACGCTCGGCGGCCGGCGCGGCCGGTCGCAGGCGGCCCAGGATCGGCTCGATGCGCAGACCGGACAGCCGGTCGAACAGCGTGCGCTCCTGCACCGATTCGACCGTGGTGGGCGCTTGCTCCGGCGGCATCGTCATCGCAGGCTCATGGCCGGCAGGCATTTCAGGAATCTCGTCGGCCGGACGTTCGATCGGCGCGTAAGGGGCGTCGACCATGAGCGACTCCCGCGCCGGCAGGGGAGCGCCCTCTTCGGGGATCTGCTCCAGGCGCGACTGGAAGTGCGCGGGATCGTACTGGCTGGCGTCGATCTCGCCCGGGATCTCGGCATAGCCGATGGCCGGCGCCGGCAGATCGGCTTCCTCGTCGAGCGCCGGCGGCTTGCCGCGCCACAGGCCGACCGCGGCGCGCGCCGCCCAGGCCGCGCCCAGGAAGGGCGCGCGCAGAATGCGGAAGATCAGCGGCAGATCGGTGCGGTTCATGCCGAGCGCCGGCGCCATGGCGATGAAGGCCAGCGCCGCACAGACCGGCTCGATCAGCGCAAGGCTGCCGCCGCTCGAATGGGACAGCACCAGCTCGCGGAAACGGCCGACCAGGGCCAGGCCGACCAGGCCGCCGGGGCCGGCATGGGTGGCGGCACCACCGACATCGCCCAGCCCGACGCAGGCGACGCTCATCATCAAAAGCGCCAGCAGAAGCAGCGAGAGGCGCAGGCCGAAGAAGCCGAGATAGTGGGTGCGGACCATGCGTACGCCCCAGGTGATCAGCGCCACCGGCACCAGGATGATGGCGAGCCCGAACGTCTGCAGCAGCAGGTCGGACATGTAGGCGCCGGGCAAGCCAACGGTATTGTGCGGCGCGCGCGACGTGGCGTGATTGAGCGACGGGTCGCCCGGGCTGTAGGTGAACAGCGCCAGCAACATCACCACGCCCAGTGCGGCGACCGCGGCGCCGACCAGCTCCATCATGCGCCGGCGCAGGAAGTCGCGTCCGCCTTCCGGCAGGATCGCGGTCTTGCGGGGAGCGACGGAGGTGGCGCCGATGATCGCCATCGCGTCTCCTAGAGGACCTGGGCGAGGCGCGTCAGGCCCTCGCGCGTTGTCGCCTCGTCATGCACCAGGGCGATGCGGATGTAGCGTTCCGCGGTGTTCACGCCGGCGGTCTCGCGGCAGACATAGGCGCCGGGCAGCACCTTCACGTGCGCCTCGCCCCACAACTTGCGGGTTGCTTCCTCGCCGTCGCCGACATCGAGCCACAGGAAGAAGCCGCCGCCCGGCGTGTAGTAGCCGAAGCGGTTGTGCAGGATCTGCTCGGCGACGCGGAAGTTCCGGACGTACCACTGGCGCGTCTCGAGCGGATGCGTCTCCTCACGCCACAACGCCGCCGACGCCTTCTGGACGGCGAAGGGGATCTGCGGGCCG
This sequence comes from Reyranella sp., assembly GCA_016780605.1. Taxonomy (GTDB): domain Bacteria; phylum Pseudomonadota; class Alphaproteobacteria; order Reyranellales; family Reyranellaceae; genus Reyranella. The sequence goes on along the minus strand of JADHLS010000157.1, from coordinate 6,452 downwards.
CCATAGGTGCGCCAGCGCAGCATCATGGCCACCAGCCGCGGATCGCCGGCCATGAAGCCCGAGCGCAGGCCTGCCGCATTGGAGCGCTTGGAGAGCGAGTGGAAGACCGCAAGGTTCCTGAACGGATCCTTGCCGCCGGTCGTGTCCATCGCCAGCGCCGCTTCGAGCGCGCCGGGCGGCGGCTCGCCGGTGTAGATCTCGGCGTAGCACTCATCGACCGCCAGCACCGCGTCGTGCTCGCGGCATTTGGCAAGAAGCTTCTGCAGGTAGTCGATGCCGGCGATGGCGCCCTGCGGGTTGGCGGGAGAGCAAAGATAGACCACGGCCATGCGCTTCCACGTCGCCTCGTCGACACCGAGGAAGTCTGGCAGGAAGCCGTTATCGGCGTTGGCGTTGACCAGCAGCGGCTCGGCGCCCGACAGCACCGCGCCGCCGAGATAGGCCTGGTAGAACGGATTGGGCAGCGCCACGACCGGCTTGGCGCCCGCCTTCTGCTGCGGCGTCGCCACGGTCGAGATGATGTAGACGCCTTCCTTGCTGCCCGCCGTCGGGATGACGTGCTGCGCGGCATCGAGCAGGCCCGGCGGTAGTCGGTATCGGCGGGCGAGCCATTCGACGATGGCAAGGTTGAGATCGGGGATGCCCTGGTTGGGCGGATACTTGTTCCAGCCGTCGATCTCGTCGTTGACGATCTGGCGCGCGAAGGCCGGCATCGCGCCCTGCGGTTCGCCGACCGACATGTTGATCATCGACAGATGCGCCGGCGGCGCGATCGGGGCGATCAGTGCGTTCAGCCGCGCGAACGGAAAATCGGTCAGCGTCTCCGTAAGGCGCGGATTGAACATCGAAACTCCACTGGCCACCCCAAGGGCCGGAGCAACGCAATCAGGCCGGCAGGGAGGGGACCCAGCCGGGTGGATTATTGAGCCATTGTATGAAACAAATTACCCAATCACAACAAGGGAATAGGCCGTATTCTTCACGCGGAATCGCGCGGCGTCATCTCTCCAATGCGCAACGGGCCTCGCATCCCGTGATGCATTGATTTTTATTGTTGTCGCTGGCGCAGCTGCTCTTGCAGGCTTCAAGCTCCGCTGCCTTGCAATTGGCGAGATGAAACAGCCTCTCTGTCATCGGCCCCGACAGCATCCGCGTCTCGCGGGGCTGCGCCCAGCCTGCCGCGACCGAGATCGAGGCCGCTGCAAGCACGCCGACTAGCCCGACGATCGTATGCCTGGTCATTGCTCCCGCTCCTGTCGTCAACTCGAATGGCTCATTGTACCCGCTCGCCGTGCAGGGCGGTATCCAGGCCCTCGGTCTCCTCATCCCGGGTGGCCCTGAGCCCGACCATGGCATCGACGATCTTGAGGATGATCCAGGTGGCGATGGCGCAGAAGACGGCGACGGCGATGACGCCATAGAGCTGGGCGAGGACCTGGCCGCCATTACCGTCGATGAGGCCGACCGGCCGGCCCTTGTTGACGTCGTTGATCAGCCGGGTGGCGAACACGCCGGCCAGGATGGTGCCGACGATGCCACCGACGCCGTGCACGCCGAAGACGTCGAGCGAATCGTCGTAGCCCAGCCGGGTCTTCACCACGACCGACGCCCAGTAGCAGATCAGGCCCGCGGCAAAGCCGATCACCATGGCGGCCCACGGCTCGACATAGCCGGCGGCGGGCGTGATGGTGCCAAGCCCCGCCACGGCGCCCGACAGGATGCCCAGCACCGAGGGCTTGCCGCGGCTCGCCCATTCGACCGACATCCAGACCAGCGCCGCGACGGCGGCCGAGATGTGGGTGTTGAGCATGGCGGAGCCCGCGAGCTCGCCCGACGCCAGCGCCGAGCCGGCATTGAAGCCGAACCAGCCGACCCACAGCAGCGACGTGCCGATCAGGGTGAGCACGAGGTTGTGCGGGGCCATGTACTCGACGCCGTAGCCCTGGCGCTTGCCGATCACCAGGCAGCAGACGAGGCCGGCGATGCCGGCGTTCAGATGGACGACCAGGCCGCCCGCGAAGTCGAGCACGCCGGCCGAGCCAAGGAACCCGCCGCCCCACACCCAGTGCGCAACCGGCACGTAGACGAAGAGCAGCCACAGCGCCATGAACCACATCATGGCAGAGAACTTCATGCGCTCGGCGAAGGCGCCGGCGATGATAGCCGGCGTGATGACGGCGAAGGTCGCCTGGTACATCAGGAAGACGTTCTCCGGCACCGTCTTGGCAAGGTCATGCACGCTGCCGTGCAAGCCCCGCCCGAAGGCGCGCGATAACGAGCCGATGACGCCGTTGATGTCGCCGCCATTGGTGAAGGCGAGCGAGTAGCCGACGATGAACCACAGCACCGTCACCAGGGCGGCGACGGCGAAGGCCTGCACCGCCGTCGCCAGCACGTTCTTCTTGCGCACCATGCCGCAGTAGAAGAGCGCCAGGCCCGGGATGTTCATCATCAGGACCAGGCAGGTGGCGACCAGCAGCCAGGCCGTGTCGCCGGTATCGATGGCGGGTTTGTCGGCGGCCCCAGCCGCCGAGGTCGCCGCGGAGGTGAACGCGAAGGCGCACGCCAAAAGCGCGCCGAAGCGCGCAACCGTCCTGTTCATTTTCTTCCCCGTGTCGTCTTGCTTGTTGTCTTGACGTTTCTGTCTTGGTTCTAGAGTGCGTTCGATCCCGTCTCGCCGGTGCGGATGCGCAGCGCCTGCTCGACCGGCGTGATGAATATCTTGCCGTCGCCGATCTTGCCGGTGTGCGCCGCCTTCTGGATGGCCTCGACGGCGCGCTCGACCTGGGTGTCGTCGACCACGATCTCGATCTTCACCTTGGGCAGGAAGCTCACGAGATACTCGGCGCCGCGATAGATTTCGGTCTGGCCCTTCTGACGGCCAAAGCCTTTCACTTCGCTTACCGTCAGGCCGGAAACGCCGACGCCGGTCAACGCATCACGCACTTCGTCGAGCTTGAAGGGCTTGATGATGGCGGACACCAGCTTCATGACCTCTCCTCCTGCCTCTGCGGCTTGTGCACACAGACTGGCGTTTCGCTGCGTCGGCGTCAAACGCGGCCGCGAAAAAATGGCCCGGCGAGAGGCTCGCCGGGCCGGAGGAACCGCCGCGACACGGAAGCGGCGGGAGAGGGGAACCGAGGAGGAAAATCGGGCCCCGAAATTTTACTCCTCCCCTTCGCCGATTCCGCGAAGGGGAGGTGCCCGCGCAGCGGGCGGAGGGGTCATGGGCAACACGATGATGCTTACGACCCCTCCGTCGCCGTATGACGGCGACACCTCCCCAGCTTCGCTGGGGAGGAAGCGATGATTAGTGCACCGTCTCCCCGTGCAGGTTGATGTCGAGGCCTTCGATCTCCTCTTCGTTCGTCACGCGCAGGCCGATCAGCGCATCGACGATCTTGAGGATGATGAAGGTGGCGATGGCGCACCACGCCATGCAGACCAGCGCGCCCCACAGCTGGGTCAGGACCTGGCCGGCGTTGCCGTCGATCAGTCCCTTCTTGCCGTCGCCGGCGATCGCCTCGACGGCGAACACGCCGGTCAGGATGGCGCCAACGAAGCCGCCGATGCCATGCACGCCGAACGCGTCGAGCGAATCGTCGTAACCCATCGCCCGCTTGAGCGCCGTGGCGCCCCAGAAGCAGACCAGACCGGCGACGATGCCGATCACCAGCGCGCCCATCGGCGCGACATAGCCGGAGGCCGGCGTGATCGCGACCAGGCCCGCGACGGCGCCCGAGATGATGCCGAGCACCGACGGCTTGCCGCGGGTCGCCCACTCCGCGAACATCCAGGAGAGCGCGGCCGCCGCGGTGGCGAACTGCGTTACCGCCATCGCCATGCCGGCATTGCCGTTGGCGCCGGTCGCCGAGCCGGCATTGAAGCCGAACCAGCCGACCCACAGGAGCGAGGCGCCGATCACCGAGTAGACCAAGTTGTACGGCGCCAGGTTCTCGGTGCCGTAGCCGCGCCGCTTGCCGATCACCAGGGCGCAGATCAGGCCGGCGACGCCGGCGTTGATGTGCACCACGGTGCCGCCGGCGAAGTCGAGCACGCCCCACTCGCCGAGGAAGCCGCCGCCCCAGACCCAGTGGGCGATCGGCGCGTAGACGATCAGCGACCACAGCGCCATGAACCACATCATCGCCGAGAACTTCATGCGCTCGGCGAAGGCGCCGGAGATCAGCGCCGGCGTGATGATGGCGAAGGTGAGCTGGAAGGACAGGAACACGGTTTCGGGAATGGTCTTGGCGAGCTCATGCACGCCGTCCAACGTGAGGCCGCGCAGGAAGACGCGGCTCAGCCCGCCGATGATGGTGCTGCCCGGGGTGAAGGCGAGGCTGTAACCCACGATCAGCCACAGCACGCTGATCAGGCACGTCACGGCGAAGCTCTGCATCACGGTCGCCAGCACATTCTTCTTGCGCACCATGCCGCCGTAGAAGAGTGCCAGACCCGGGATGGTCATCATCAGCACGAGCGCCGTCGAGGTCAGCATCCAGGCGGTGTCGCCCGTGTCGAGCTTCGGCTTCTCGTCGGCCGCCAGCGCCAGGGCCGGCAGCAACAGCGAACCAGCCGCCCCAAGGCCGGCGAGCAGCGGGTTAAGCTTCGGTCTCATCGTCGTGTCCCTCGGATCGTTGATTGGTTGATTGATGATCACAGCGCCCAAATCACAGTGCTTCTGTACCGGACTCGCCGGTACGGATGCGGATCGCCTGTTCGATGGGCATGACGAAGATCTTGCCGTCGCCGATCTTGCCGGTGCCGGCGGCCTTGCGGATGGTCTCGACCGCGCGCTCGACCAGGCTGTCGTCGATCACGACTTCGATCTGCACCTTGGGCAGGAAGCTCACGGCGTACTCAGCGCCGCGGTAGATCTCGGTCTGGCCCTTCTGCCGGCCGAAGCCCTTCACCTCGCTCACTGTCAGGCCCTGGATGCCGAGCGACGTCAGCGCATCGCGCACGTCGTCGAGCTTGAATGGCTTGAAGATCGCCATGATCATTTTCATTTTTGCTCTCCTCCGATGGGCGCAGCGCCCCTCCGCCCAAATTTTCACCACTGCGGTTGCAAGGCTCGTGCCAAGTGGTTCTCTCGATTATTCAATAGGTTAAGCCGTTCCGCTTGCGGGCAGATCGGCCGGCTGCCATCTATCAGGGCATGCAAGGCGACCGGTTCGATCTCGCCGTCGTGGGCGCAGGCCTCAACGGCAGCCTGCTGGCGCTGGCCGCCGGCGAGGCCGGTCTCGACACCGTCCTGGTCGACCGTGTGCCGCTCAGGTCGCTGACCGAGGCGGGTTTCGACGGGCGCACCACCGCCATCGCCTACACCAGCCAGCGGCTGTTCGCGGCGCTCGATATCTGGCCCGAGGTCGCGGACAAGGCCGAGCCCATCCTCGACATCCGCATCTCCGATGCGGGCCATGATGGCCGACCGAGCCCCCTCTTCCTGCATTTCGATCATCGCGAAGCGGCGAGTGAAACCGACGGCGGGGGCGCCGCCCCCATGGGCTGGATCGTCGAGAACCGTTTTCTGCGCGCAGCGCTGCTGCGGCGCCTGGTCAGCTGCCCGCACGTCGAACTGGTGGCGCCGGATGAGGTGGTCGAGACCAAGCGCGATCCCTCCCGCGCCGAGCTGGTGCTGAAGAGCGGCCGGCAGCTCACGGCGCGGCTGGTCGCCTCGGCCGAGGGGCGCTTCGGCGCCATGCGCGAGGAAGCAGGCATCGGCGCGCGCGCCTGGTCGTACGACCAGATCGCCATCGTGTTGGTGGCGCGTCACGAGCGGCCGCATCGCGGCGTCGCCCAGGAGAAGTTCCTGCCCGGCGGCCCCTTTGCCATTCTGCCGATGCGCGACAGCGAGAGCGGCGAACATCGCTCGTCGATCGTGTGGAGCGAAGGCGCCGATCTGGCGCGCCGCCTGCTCGAGCTCGATGCCCCGCGCTTCCAGGCGGAGTTCCAGCGCCGCTTCGGCGATTATCTCGGCAAGGTCGAGCCCGTCGGACCGCGCTGGTGGTATCCGCTGGGGCTGGTGCATGCCGAGCGGTATGTCGACACGCGCCTGGTGTTGGTGGGCGACGCCGCGCACGGCATCCATCCCATCGCGGGCCAGGGCTACAATCTCGGTGTGCGCGACATCGCCGCCCTGGTCGAGGTGCTTGTCGAAAGCAAGCGGCTCGGCCTCGATGTCGGCGCGGCCGACACGCTGGAGCGCTACGCGCAATGGCGCCGCGCCGACAACTTCGCCATGGTCGCCGCGACCGACCTCTTGAACCGCCTGTTCTCCAACGACATCAAGCCGATTCGCCTGGCGCGCGACATCGGCCTGGCCGCCGTCCACCGCGTGCCGCCCCTGCGGCGTTTCTTCGTGCGGCACGCGATGGGCCTGGTAGGCGATCTTCCCAAGCTGATCCGCGGCGAAAGACCATAGTCGATCTGCTGTCATCCCGAGCGCA
>JADHLS010000156.1 GCA_016780605.1 Reyranella sp. | reverse complement strand
CGGAGGGGATTTCATGCTGACCCGCAACAAGTTGCTCGCTGGCGCGGTGGCGCTGGTCGGGTTGTCGATGGTCACGCCAGCCAGCGCCCAGGCGCCGATCAAGATCGGCGAGCTCAACAGCTACAAGGTCTTCCCGGCCTTCCTCGAGCCCTACAAGAAGGGCTGGGAGCTGGCGGTCGAGGAGGTCAATGCCGCGGGCGGCGTGCTCGGCCGCAAGATCGAGGTGGTGAGCCGCGACGACAACGGCAATCCGGGCGATGCCGTGCGCGTCGCCGAGGAGCTTCTGAGCCGTGAGGGCGCGTCCTTCCTGATCGGCACGTTCCCGTCCAATGTGGGTCTCGCCGTCTCCGACTTCGCCAAGCAGCGCAAGGTGCTGTTCCTGGCGGCCGAGCCGCTGACCGACAAGATCGTTTGGGACAGCGGCAATGCCTACACCTATCGGCTGCGCACCTCGACCTACATGCAGACGGCGATGCTGATCCCCGACGCGGTCAAGCTGAACAAGAAGCGCTGGGCCATCGTCTATCCCAACTACGAATACGGCCAGTCGGCCACGGCGGCCTTCAAGAAGCTCCTGTCGGCCAAGCAGCCGGGCGTAGAGTTTGTGACCGAGCAGGCGACACCGCTCGGCAAGATCGACGCCGGCGCAGTGGTGCAGGCGCTGGCCGATGCCAAGCCCGACGCGATCTTCTCTTCGCTGTTCGGTCCCGACCTCGCCAAGTTCGTGCGCGAGGGCCAGCAGCGCGGCGTCTTCAAGGGCGTGGAAGTCTTCAACCTCCTGGCCGGCGAGCCCGAGTATCTCGATCCGCTGAAGGAGGAGACGCCGGACGGCTGGTACGTCACGGGCTATCCCTGGAGCGAGCTCAAGACTCCCGAGCACACCAAGTTCCTCAACGCCTACCAGGCGAAGTACAAGGACTACCCGCGGCTCGGCTCGGTCGTGGGCTATTCGACGATCATGTCGGCCGTCGCGATCATCAAGAAGGCGGGCTCGCTCGATCAGGACAAGCTGATCGCCGCGGCGAGCGGCCTCACCGTGCTGACGCCGTTCGGCGAGGTGACGTACCGGCCGATCGACCATCAGTCGACCATGGGCGCCTATGTCGGCAAGCTCGGCGTCAAGGACGGCAAGGGCTACATGAAGGAATGGCGCTTCGTCGACGGCAAGGACGTGCTGCCGTCCGACGACGAGATCAAGAAGATGAGGCCGGCCAATTGACCTTCTGGGAGCGCGGGCCTCTGGCCCGCTCGGATTCATGAGCGGGCCAGAGGCCCGCGCTCCCATATGACCTGAAGTGACCTTCGCCTCCTTCATCATCCAGCTCCTGAATGGGCTGGCGGCTGCGGCGTCGCTGTTCCTGGTGTCGGCCGGCCTGTCGCTGATCTTCGGCGTGACGCGCATCGTCAATTTCGCGCACGGCTCGCTCTACATGCTGGGCCTCTACGGCGCCTACAGCCTGATCCAGGCGCTGGGCCGCACGCCCCTGGGCTTCTGGAGTGCCGTCGTGCTGGCCGCGCTCGCCGTCGGCCTGGTCGGCGTCTTGATCGAAGTGCTGGTGCTGCGCCGCATCTACAAGGCGCCCGAGCTGTTCCAGCTGCTGGCGACCTTCGCCGTCGTTCTGGTGATCAAGGACATCGCGCTGTTCGCCTGGGGCGCGGAGGATCTGGTCGGCCCGCGCGCGCCCGGCCTTTCCATGGCGGTCGAGATCCTGGGCCGCCGCATCCCGGCCTACGACCTGCTGCTGATCGCCATCGGCCCCGTCGTGCTGCTCGCCATGTGGCTGCTGCTGACGCGCACGCGCTGGGGCGCGCTGGTGCGGGCCGCCACCCAGGACCGCGAGATGGTGGGAGCGCTCGGCGTCGACCAGGCCAGGCTCTTCACCTCGGTGTTCTTCGTTGGCTCCGTGCTGGCCGGCCTGGGCGGCGCGCTGCAGATCCCGCGTGAACCGGCGAACCTCGAGCTCGACCTCGCCGTCATCGCCGATGCCTTCGTCGTCACCGTCGTGGGCGGCCTCGGCAGCATCGGCGGCGCCTTCCTGGCCGCCATCCTGATCGGCGTCGCCAAGGCCTTCTGCATCGGCGTCGGCACCGTGCATTGGTTCGGCGCGGAGATCGTATTCTCCAAGCTTACGTTGGTGGTCGAGTTCCTGATCATGGCGATCGTGCTGGTGGTGCGGCCTTTCGGCCTGTTGGGGAAACCGCAGGCCGCGCAACGCCTCGCCGCCGATCCCGCGCCGCCGCTTGCCGTGCCGTCCTGGACCTTCGCCCTGGTCTGGCTGGCGCTGCTGATCGGCGTGCCCGTGGTCGCCGACCGCTACGTCACCATCCTGCTGACCGACATCTTCTGCTTCGCGCTGTTCGCGGTCAGCCTGCACTTCATCATGGGACCGGCCGGCATGGTGTCGTTCGGCCATGCCGCCTATTTCGGCCTGGGCGCCTATGCCGCCGGCCTTCTGCTGAAGCGCGCCGGACTGCCGATGGAGCTGGCGCTGGTTCTGGCGCCACTCGTCGCCGGCGCCTTCGCCATCGTCTATGGCTGGTTCTGCGTGCGCCTGTCGGGCGTCTATCTTGCCATGCTGACGCTTGCGTTCGCCCAGATCAGCTGGTCGATCGTCTTCCAGTGGGATTCCTTCACGGGCGGCAGCAACGGCGTGTTCGGCGTCTGGCCATCGCCCTGGCTCGCCTCGAAGACCGCCTACTACTATCTCGCGCTGGCCTTCTGCGGCGCCGGCATCACGTTGCTGTGGCGCGTGCTGTTCTCGCCCTTCGGCTATGCGCTGCGGGCCGGCCGCGACTCTCCATTGCGTGCCGAGGCGATCGGCATCGACCTGCGTGGCTATCAATGGATGGCCTTCGTGCTGGTCGGCGCGCTGGCGGGCTTGGCGGGTGCGGTCTATGCCTTCTCCAAGGGCAGCATCTCGCCCTCGGCCATCTCCATCGCCCAGTCGACCGACGGGCTGATCATGGTGCTGCTGGGCGGCGTCGAGACCCTGACCGGACCGCTGGCGGGTGCAGCAATCTTCACCTGGCTGCGCGACGAGCTGGCACGCCGCACCGAATTCTGGCGCGCTGTCATGGGCCTGGTGATCCTGGCGATCGTCCTGCTCTTCCCGCAGGGACTGGTCGGCGGCCTCAAGGCGCTGATGCAGCGCCGGCGCGAGGTGCACTCGTGACCGCCGTGTTGCAAGTCGAGGGACTGCACAAATCGTTCGGCGGCGTCCGGGCGGTGGCCGATGTCTCCTTCGCCGTCGATGCCGGCGAGCTTCTGGCGTTGATCGGGCCCAACGGCGCGGGCAAGAGCACCTGCTTCAACATGCTGAACGGCCAGCTCGTCCCCGACGGCGGCATCGTGCGCCTGGAAGGCCGCGACATCGTCGGCATGAAGCCGCGCCAGATCTGGCGTCGGGGTGTCGGCCGCACCTTCCAGATCACCGCCACCTTCGCCTCGCTGTCGGTGCGCGAGAACGTGCAGATGGCGCTCTATTCCCATGCCGGGCGATTGCGCTCGCTGCTCAGCCGCTTCGGCGCCGCCTTCGCGGCCGAAGCCGATGGCCTGCTCGACCAGGTCGGCATGCTCGACCAGGCCACGCGGCCGTGCGGCGTGTTGGCCTACGGCGATCTCAAGCGCGTGGAGCTTGCCATGGCGCTCGCCAACCAGCCGCGCCTGCTGCTGATGGACGAGCCGACCGCCGGCATGGCGCCCCGCGAGCGCGTGGCGTTGATGGAGCTGGCGGCAAAGCTCGCGCGCGCCCAGAAGATCGCCGTGCTGTTCACCGAGCACGACATGGACGTGGTGTTCAGCCAGGCCGATCGCATCATCGTGCTCGACCGCGGCCAGCTGATCGCCGGTGGCACGCCGCCGGAGGTGCGGGCCAATCCCAACGTGCGCGCCGTCTACCTGGGAGGCACGCACTGATGCCTTTGCTGGGAGCGCGCCACTCCGTGGCGCATCTTTTGTTGATCACAGACCCAATGAGCGCCACAGAGTGGCGCACTCCCAGCAATGAGGAGTGCCGATGCTCCTCGTAAAGGACCTGCACTCCTATTACGGTCGCGCCCATATCCTGCACGGCGTGTCGCTCGAAGCCTCGGGCGGCGAGGTGGTGGCCCTGCTCGGCCGCAACGGTGCCGGCAAGTCGACGGTGATGAAGACCATCATGGGCCTGGTGCCGGCGGCAGCGGGCGAGGTGAACTTCGATGGCCGGCGCATCGAGCGCCTGCCGCCCTATCGCATCGCGCGGCTGGGCCTTGGTTACGTGCCCGAGGATCGCCGCGTCTTCACCGAGCTCACGGTGATGGAGAACCTCGCGGTCGGCCTGCAGCCGCCGCGCAAGGGCGCGCCGGCCTGGACCGCGGACAAGCTCTTTGCGCTATTCCCCAATCTCGCCGGCATGCGCGAGCGGCCGGGCGGGCGCATGTCGGGCGGCGAGCAGCAGATGCTCACCATCGCCCGCACGCTGATGGGCAATCCGCGCTGCGTGCTGCTCGACGAGCCATCGGAAGGCCTGGCGCCGATCATCGTCGAGCAGATGGCGCATTCGATCCTCGCCTTAAAGGGCGAGGGGCTCTGCGTGCTGTTGAGCGAGCAGAATCTGCATTTCTCCCAGGCGGTGGCCGACCGCGCCTATATCATCGAGAAAGGCCAGATCCGCTTCGGCGGCTCCATGGCCGAGCTGGCCTCAGACGCTTCCCTCCGCGAACAGTATCTTTCGGTGTAGAGCATGCATGAACTCATCGTCTTGCCGGACCGCGGGCCTCCAGGCCCGCTCATGATCTTCGCCGGGAGCGCGCCACTCCAGTGGCGCATCTCTGCTGCCTCGACACCGCATGAGCGGCACTGGAGTGCCGCGCTCCCGGCAATGAGCGGGCCAGAGGCCCGCGCTCCCAGGTCCTGATCATGCCCCCGCGCTACCTCACCGTCGGCATCGATGTCGGCGGCACCTTCACCGACCTTCTGGCGGTCGACCCGCGTTCCAATACCGTCAAGCTCGCCAAGGTGCCGACCACCGTCGACAACCAGGCGATCGGCTTCATGGCCGCGCTGGCCGCGGCCGATGCCGACCCCGCCGCCGTGCAGGCGCTGGTGCACGGCACGACCACCACCACCAATGCGCTGCTGGAACGCAAGATCGCCAAGGTCGGGCTCATAACCACCAAGGGTTTCCGCGATGTGCTCGAGCTCGGCCGGCGCACGCGGCCGCAACCCTATGGGTTGCGCGGCACCTTCAATCCGCTGATCAACCGCGAGTTCCGGCTGGAGGTGCCCGAGCGCATGGACGCCGACGGCAAGGTGCTGATGCCGCTCGACGAGGCAGCGGTGGCCGAGGCGGCCAAAAAGCTGATCGCCATGGGCTGCGAGGCCGTGGTCATCCATTTCCTGCACAGCTACATCAACCCCGCGCACGAGAAGCGCGCCGCCGAGATCGTGCACTCGCTGTGGCCCAACGGCTACATCACCGCGGGTCACGCCATCCTGTCGGAATATCGCGAGTACGAGCGCGGCGTGACCGCGGCGGTTAACGCCTCGGTGCAGCCCGTGCTCGACCGCTATCTCTCGCGCCTGCGGCTGGAGCTGCTGGGCAAGAGCTTCGATCGCGACATCCTGGTGATGCAGGGCAACGGCGGCACGGCTTCCTCGCAATTCATCGCGCTCTCCGCCGTGAACACCGTGATGTCGGGCCCGGCCTCGGGCGTGATGGCGGCGGCCTATACCGGCCGCGCCTCGGGCCATCCCAACCTCATCACCTACGACATGGGCGGCACCTCGACCGATGTCGGCCTGATCGAAAACGCCGTGCCCACCGTCTCGGGCGAGCTCGAGCTTGAATACGCCATGCCGATCCACGTGCCGATGGTCGACGTGCACACGATCGGCGCGGGCGGCGGCTCGATCGCCTCGGTCGATGCCGCGGGCATGCTGCGCGTCGGCCCGGAAAGTGCGGGCGCGCGGCCGGGCCCGATCTGCTACGGCCGCGGCGGCAGCGAGCCCACCATCACCGACGCCAACCTGATGCTGGGCCGGCTCAATCCCGATCGCCTGCTGGGCGTCGACCATCCGGTGACCCTCGACCATGTACGCGGCCTGGTCGAGGAGAAGGTCGGCCGGCGGCTCGGCCTCGATGCCGAGGCGGCGGCTGCCGCCATCCTGCGCGTCGCCAACGACCGCATGGCCGGCGCCGTCCGCCTGGTGTCGCTGTCACGCGGGCACGATCCACGCGATTTCGCCCTGTTCGCTTTCGGCGGCGCCGGGCCATTGCACGCCACGGCGCTGGCGCGCGAGCTTGGCATTCCCACGGTACTGGTCCCGGCGCGGCCCGGCATCACCAACGCGCTGGGCTGCGTCGTCGCCGACCTGCGCCACGATTACGTGCGCACCGTCAACAAGCCCTTGTCGGCGATCGACGACGCAACCATCGCCGGCATCTTTGCCGAGCAGGCCGCTGAGGGCCGCAAGACCATCGTCAAGGAGGGCGTGCCGGTGCGCGAGCTGCGTCGGGTGCTGAGCGCCGACATGCAGTTCCAGGGCCAGAGCCACATCCTGTCGGTGGCGGTCGAGAGCGAGAGCATCGGCGTCGAGGGCCTGCACAAGGCCTTTGCCGCGGCGTACTTCCGCCGCTTCGGCATCGAGCTGTCTGAGATCCCGCCGGTGCTGGTCAACCTGCACACCGCCGTGATCGGCGTGCGGCCGGAAATCTCGCTCGGCGTACTGGCCGCCGGCGAGCGCGCGCCGACGCTGAAGGCGGCACAGGTCGGCGAGCGTCGCGTCTGGTTCAGCGACGGCTGGCATCAGACGCCGATCTACGCCCGGGACAAGCTGCCGCGCGATGCCACCTTCGAGGGGCCGGCGATACTCGAACAGCTCGACTGCACGACTGTCGTCGAACCGGGCGATCGAGTGAGACAGGACGAACTGGCCAATCTACTTATATCGGTCAGCTGAAAGTTGGGGGAGAAGAGCATGCGGAGAAGAGCCATCGCCGGCCTGATGCTGGCTGCGGCCCTCCTGGCGAGCTTCGCTGCCGCCGGCAGCGCCGGCGCCCAGACCTTTCCCTCCAAGTCGATCACGCTGGTCGTGCCGTTCAGCGCCGGCGGTCCGACCGACACCCTGGCGGATCCTGGCCGAGCGCATGAGCCGGACGCTCGGCCAGACGGTGATCGTCGAGAACACCACGGGCGCCGCCGGGACGCTCGGCGTCGCCCGGGTCGCACGCGCCGCGCCTGACGGCTACACCATCGGCATCGGTCACTGGAGCACGCACGTCGTCAATCCCGCCGTCTATCCGCTGAAGTTCGACATCCTCGAGGATCTCGAGCCGCTGGCCGACATCGCCACCAACCCGCAGTTGGTGGTGGCCCGCAAGGACCTTCCGGCCAACGACCTCAAGGGCCTGATCGAATGGGCGAAGGCCAATTCGGACAAGGTCACCGCCGGCACGGCCGGCGTCGGCGCGGCCTCGCATATCGGCGGTCTCTACTTCGAAGAGAAGACCGGCGCCAAGCTGCGCTTCGTGCCGTATCGAGGCGGCGGACCGGCGCTGCAGGACCTGGTGGCCGGCCAGATCGACATCATGTTCGACCAGGCCGCCAACTCGATTCCGCAAATTCAGGCCGGCAAGATCAAGGCCTTCGCCGTGACCGCCAAGCAGCGCCTGAGGGCGATGCCGGACATCCCGACCGTCGACGAGGCGGGTCTGCCGGGCCTCTATATCGCGGTCTGGCACGGACTGTGGGCGCCGAAAGGCACGCCGAAGGACGTGACGGCCAAGCTCTCCGCCGCGGTCATGGAAGCATTGGCTGACCCCGAGGTGCGCGAGAAGTTCGCCGCCCTCGGCCAGGACATTCCCGAGCCCGCTCAACAAACGGCAGCGGCGCTGCGCGCTCATCACGAGGCGGAGATCAAGCTGTGGTGGCCGCTGATCAAGGCTGCCGGGATCAAGATCGAATAGACCGGTTGACGCCCTTGTTCCGGAGGGGGTGAAAGCCCTAGCGTTCGTCCCCAATCGGGAGGGCTCTCTCATGCAACATGCCGATCAGGTGGCCTATCTCGAGCGACTGCTGCGCCTGTCGCGCACCAACACGCGGGACGACGCGCCGGGGCTGAGCCACGCCACCGTCAGCGAGTATTTCGATCCGGCTCGGTACGCAAACGAAGTCGGGCTGCTGTTCCGTCGCTATCCCGTGTTGGTGGCCTTCTCGGCCCAGCTGCGCAAGCCGGGCGACTTCGTCACCCACAACGATAGCGGCCAATCCATCCTGGTCGCGCGCGGGATGGACGGCGTGTTGCGGGCTTTCCTCAATGTCTGCCGCCACCGGTCGGCCACGGTCGAGCTCAAGGCGTGCGGCGCCGGCAAGCGCGCCTTCGTCTGTCCGTATCATGGCTGGAGCTACGACCTGACCGGCCGCCTCTTGGGCATTACCGATGGCGCGATGTTCGGCGAGGTCGATCGCGCGAGCCACGGCCTGCGGCCTCTGGCGGTCGCAGAGAAATATGGCCTGGTCTGGGTGGTGCCGACCGTCCTCGAAGCGGGCCCCCAAGCCCGCCAGGAGGCCACGCTCGATATCGACGCCTATCTCGGCCCGGTGCGGGCCGATCTCGCGACCTGGGACATGACGAGCTGGGAGGTGCATGGCGCAGTGCCGATCCGGGCGCACATGAACTGGAAGCTGGTCGTCGATACCTTCCTGGAGCAATACCATTTCCGCTACGCCCATGGCGGCAGCGTCTATGCGCTGTTTCTCGACAATATCGCCGTGTTCGAACGCATGGACCGTCACCTGTGCGCGGTCGCGGCCAAGCGCAACCTGGCCGACGTCGAGACGCGACCCGTCGAGTCCTGGCGTGTCCTCGATCACGCCGTGGTGCTCTACCACCTCTTTCCCAACACCGTGCTGATCTACGGCAAGGATCATTGCAGCGTCTTCGCCACCTTCCCGGTCTCGGCCGAGGAATCGATCCTGCTTCTGTCGCTGCTGGTCGATCCACAGGAGCGGGCGAAGAAGCCCGACGAGCATTGGAACGGCACGTTCAACATGCTGCAGAAGG
>JADHLS010000155.1 GCA_016780605.1 Reyranella sp. | reverse complement strand
GATCCTTGTTGCCCTCGGGTTGCTTGCAGAGGTGTTGCGTCGCTTTTTTGTGGGAGCCGATCCAATCGGGCTCGCAATGATCATCACAGCGCTCGCGAACGCAGCGACCAATCTGATTATTCTTCGGCTCTTGCGCGCGCATCGGGCACATGGCGTCCATTTCAAAGCGTCCTGGATCTTTACGACGAACGACATGGTGGCCAATGGCGGCATCGTTCTCTCCGGCCTGTTGGTCATGCTTCTGAAATCCCCGATCCCCGATCTCATGATCGGGATTGCGGTCGCCGCGATCGTCATCAAGGGCGGATGGGACATCCTCCGGGAGGCGCGCGAGGCCCGCGATTCTGCCGACCGTGCACCACAAGGAGACAGAGGATGACCACAGGTCTCTTGTGGATACAGAACGCAGCTTGATTCTGTAGTGGCTACAGGATGTAGGATCTGAGCAGGAAGAGGCTCGGGAGCCGAGCACAGCTCGGCCAAAAGGATACGATGATGAAAGTTGGAGTCGCGACCATGAGCACCTCGAGCTTGCTGCGCTTCAAAGTTGACGGCCTGGATTGCCAGAACGAGGTTCGTGCGCTTCGTGCGGCGGTCGGCCCGGTTGTTGGAGGGGAGGAGAATCTGTCCTTCGACACCAAGGCGGGTGTGATGGATGTGACGACCGCGCACCCTGTCGCGGTCAATTTAATTACAGGCGCAGTCGATTCGACCGGAATGCGAGCGCATCTTCTGTCAGAGCCGCTAAAGCCGCCTGCTTCACCGCTGCTCTTCCGAGTGGAGGGGCTCGACTGTAAGAACGAAGTCGCAGCTCTCAAACGCGAGATCGCGCCGCTGGTCGGGAGCGAGGATTGGCTGACATTCGACACAGCGAAGGGCTTAATGACGGTCGCGCCGCAACGGCAGGCCACAGTCGACGAGATCATCCGTCGCGTCGCGCCGACTGGGATGCGTGCCTCCTTGATTGCGGACGGCACGGCCGAGGCATTGCTTTACCGTGTCCATGGCCTCGACTGTAAGAACGAGGTGGCAGCCCTCACGCGGGAGCTTGGACCGCTCGTCGGTGAGGACAAGCTCGCCTTCGACACCGCGCAAGGGATGATGACAGTGGGGCCGCAGCATCGGGCGGCTCCCGACGCGATCGAAGAGGCGGTAGCTCGAACGGGCATGCGCGCCGAAGCGTGGTCGCCGCGGGCGGTCTCGTCCGCTGCGCCCGAGGCCACTGGAGCGCAAGATGGCGCAGCCTGCGGCCATGCCGCCGATGTGCAAGAGGCTCTCAGCCCGCCGATGCCGACCCATTTGCCTGGTCACGTCGTGTATCGCATTCACGGCATGGACTGTGCCGATGAGATCGCGGCGCTCAAGCGCGAGGTGGGACCTCTGGTCGGGGAAAACAAGCTCGCCTTTGACCTCCTCAATGGCCGTATGTCCATCGACATGACACCGGACGCCGCGCTCGAAGCCCGTATCGAGAAGGCGGTGGTCCGCGCTGGTCTGCGTGCCGAGCCGTGGACCGAGGGCAGCACCAGCGAAGCCGCACGCGCGGAAGAGCGCCGCAGGCGCGTGCAGTCGTGGCTGACGGCCGCGAGCGGTCTGTTTACGGCGCTGGGCTTCGCGGTGCACGCTTGGCTCGGCGGCGGCGTGATTGCGGCCTTCGAGGCGGGTGAGCACGCTCTTGGCGGGACCCCGCTGCCGAGCATGATCCTCTACGCGGTCGCAGTGCTGTGCGCGGCGCGCTACGTCGCTCCCAAGGCCTGGCTAGCGGCGCAACGGCTTCGTCCGGACATGAATCTGCTGATGATGGCCGCAGTCGCGGGCGCCATTGGTATCGGCGCCTGGTTCGAGGCCGCTACCGTTTCGTTCTTTTTCGCACTGGCCCTGGCGCTCGAGGCATGGAGTCTCGGGCGCGCACGCAGGGCCGTTGCCGCGCTCATGGAACTCGCGCCGTCGACAGCACGCGTCAGGCTCGAAGACGGCTCTGAGCGCGACGTCCCCGCGGCAGAAGTTCGGGTCGGCGCGCGCATCATCATTCGGCCGGGAGACAAGGTGCCGCTTGATGGGCGGGTTGCCGCCGGCGAAAGCGAGGTCAATCAAGCACCGATCACCGGTGAAAGCGTCGCCGTGTTCAAGGCAGCGGGTGATGAGGTGTATGCCGGTACCATCAATGGCGAGGGCGCCCTAGACGTCATAGCTACCAAGGCAGCGAACGATACAACGCTGGCGCAGATCATACGGATGGTCGGTTCGGCCCAGAGCCGACGCGCACCGAGTGAGCAATGGGTGGAAAAGTTCGCACGCGTGTACACCCCCGTGGTGATGGTTCTCGCCATCGCGATCTTCCTCGCACCGCCCTTGCTCCTGGGCGGCGCCTGGGACGTCTGGTTCTACCGGGCGCTGGTGCTCCTCGTGATCGCTTGCCCCTGCGCCCTCGTGATCTCAACGCCGGTGACCATCGTGGCCGCACTCGCCGGCGCCGCCAAGCAGGGCGTTCTAGTGAAGGGCGGCACCCACCTCGAAACGCCTGCGCATCTCAAAGTCATCGCCATGGACAAGACAGGCACGCTCACCGAAGGGAGGCCGCAGGTCGTCGAGATCGTGCCGCTTGGAGGCCGCAGCGAAAGGGAGATTCTCGGCTTGGCCGCGGCCCTGGAGGCGCGCAGTGGCCATCCGATCGCTCACGCGATCATGGCGAGAGCCGCCGATCTCAAGATCGTGGCCGAGCCAGCAGAGGCGGTGCAGGCCATAATGGGGCGAGGCGTTACGGGCCGAGTGGCCGGCCGTGAGACGTGGCTCGGCTCGCGCCGCTACCTTGAGGAGCGGGGTATTACCTCGGACGAAGCTTTGCGGCGGGCTGATGCACTCTCAAGCGCCGGTCGCACCATTGTCGCGGTCGGCGATGGTCACGAGGTCTGGGGCCTTGTCGCCGTCGCCGACGCCGTCAGGCCGGAAGCGAAGGACATTGTCACCGCGCTTCACCGCGCCGGCATCAAGCATGTCGTGATGCTCACGGGAGACAACCGGTCGACGGCAGAGGCAATTGCGAAACAGACGGGCATTGACGAGGTTCGGGCGGAGCTGCTGCCCGGCGACAAGGTGACGGCCGTGGAGGATTTGGTGCGGCGCTACGGATCGGTCGCCATGGTCGGTGACGGGGTCAACGATGCGCCCGCGATGGGACGTGCCGATCTCGGCATTGCAATGGGAGCTATGGGCAGCGATGCCGCTATCGAAACGGCCGATGTGGCACTCATGTCAGACGAGCTCTCGAAGCTTCCTTGGCTGGTGCGCCATTCGCGCGCGACGCTCGCAGTGATCCGGCAGAACGTTGCCTTCTCGATCGCGGTGAAGCTTCTGTTCACAGCGTTGACAGTGATTGGTCTTGCTTCTCTATGGGGCGCCATCGCGGCAGATGTTGGTGCATCGCTGCTGGTCGTCCTCAATGGCCTGCGCCTGCTCAACCGTGGTCAGAGCAGCATTCGACAAGGCGGCCCCTCCGGGGGACTCGGAGTTTCGGCGCAACAGCATCAAGCCGTTGCCATCTCCCGGGCGTAGTTGCTGCCATCTCCCAGGCGTAGCTCAAGTCCGCGGAAGGCGGAGCAATGAGGACGGACCCGAAACTGGTTCGACGAGGTATATTGGCCAGTGGTGTCCTCGCTGCCGCCCTGGCAGTCGATTTCGTTACGAAGTGGCTGATCCTCAACCTTGTGATGGTCCCGCCGCGTACGATCGAGATCGCGCCTTTTTTCAACCTGACACTTGGTTTCAACACGGGTGTCAGCTTTGGATTGTTCCGCGAGCTCTTCCTTGATCGCCCATTGGTGCTTGCCGGAATCAAGATGGTGATCGTTGTCGGTCTTCTCGTCTGGGCCGTGAGAACAACGAAGTCTTCCGAGGCGATCAGCCTCAGCCTGATTGCTGGCGGTGCTACCGGCAATGTGTTGGACCGGATGCGTCAGGGCGCCGTAACCGATTTCCTCGATTTCCATGTTGGCAGCTGGCATTGGCCAACCTTCAACATGGCGGACGCGATGATAACGATTGGCGTCGTCCTGTTGATCACAGCCTCCTTTTGGCCGGCGCGATCGACGGTCTCGGCGCAGCAGCGGACCGGGTCGCGGGGACGCTCTTGAGACACCGAGGTCGATATCTTGACCAGGTTGAGATGGGCCGGTCCGCTTCATACAGGTGGAGCCTCGTAGAGACGAACAGAAGGATCATTCCATGTCAGGCAGACCAACGACGTGCCGCTCCTCGATGGACCTCTAAGCGGCGGCAATGCGGTCGGCTTCGCCAATGCGCCGCTGGTCTCGTCGTTCACCTACAAGCTGGGCCGTGCCGCCTTGGATCGGCTTCCATGCTGGGCGATGCTCGCAGCAATGCTGGTCGTGACCGTGGTGGGCGGCGCCTCAGCGCAATCGCAACGCGTATTGGCTGAGCGTGAAACCCGGATGCAAACGCCCGCTAAGCCGATGACGCCCGAGCGGGAAGGGTGGCTGAAGAACCGGTGTGCGCAGCTCGTGGCCTTCTTCGATCGCTATGGTGTCAGCCGCAGCGAGAACTCCGATGGTCCGCGCAACCACACCCGCATCGGCGCCGCGATCGCCTGCGAGCGCCACCACTATCGCGCCTGTATCGACACCATGGCAGCCCTGCTGGTGCGTAAAGCCTTTGAGGTTCCCAAGCCTCGGATGGCTGCTGTCGAGGCCGAGGATCGATGCAGGATGGGAGTTCCTTAACAAAACTTCCGCGCAACCAGCGACCGACTCACGATCGGGGAAGCGGCGGAAGTAGGTATCGTCTTGTTCGAGCCGTCGTTGAGATCGGCGTGATGGATCTCCCTGGTCTTCGGGCTCACCGCGCCGACGGCGCCGACTGTGCTGGTGATGCAGGCGATCTAACTCTGGCTGCCCGACGAAGCAGACGGATCGGGCACCAGTTCATCGACACCGCCTGACCGGCAGAGGCAACGACGATCTCCCATCCGCCAGCGCCCGCCTTACTCCATCATTCAGGGGAGAGTCAGTTCCCATGCGGCTTGCATCAGTTGCCGCACTCAATGTCAGGCAGCGTCGCGTTGATTTCCCTAGCGACAATATCGCCCATCTTGTTGCATCTGCCCCATTTGCGTCGAACTAAGCATCTTCAGAGGCTGGAGATTCAAGCCATAACCTGCGAAGCAAAGCCCTTGCTCAATCGGGCGGTGGCGGAAGGATTATCTGCACTCGGTCGATGTCGACCTTCGCAGTTGGCGCCTCGGTTACGATCTGTGGCACGAGGATGAGTAACCCTACCATAAGGACCTGAAGTGCCAGGAACGGCACCGCCCCCCAGTAAATCCGCGAGGTAGGGACAGAGGTGGGCGTGACGCTCCGAAGGTTGTACAGGGCGATTCCAAACGGCGGGTGCATGAACGAGGTCTGGAGGTTGACGGCGAGCAGGACCGTCAACCAGACCATGTCGATACCCAGCTGCCGGGCGACCGGCGCGATCAGCGGCAGGACGATGAAGGCGATCTCGAAGAAATCCAGGAAGAAGGCGAGGAAGAAGATCGCCACATTGATGAAGACAATAAAGCCGATATGCCCGCCTGGAATGTTCTTGAACAGCGACTCGATCCAGACCTGACCGTCAAGGCCGCGAAAGACGAGCGTGAAGAACGACGCGCCGAGAAGCAAGAAGATGATCCCTGAACATAGTATTCCCGTGACGTCCATCGCTTGCCGCAAATTGCGGCCCGTCACTTTCCGCTTGGCCAACCCCAGAAGGAGCGTTGCCGTGACGCCGATTGCCCCTCCCTCGCTGGGCGTCGCCACGCCGAAATAGATCGCCGCCAACATGGCGGCTACGATTGCCAGCGGCGGACCGGCAGTGAAGGCGACGTCGAGCACAACTCCGGATGAGGACCCTGCATCGCTTGCCGAGCGGGATGCCGGGGGCGCGCGCTCCGGCGCCAGGCGCGTGACGATGAAGATGTAGGCGAGATACGAAAGGACCAGGAGAGCGCTCGGCAGCAGGGCGCCGCGATAGATCTCGTTAAGCGACACCTCCAGTTGTTCGGCCAGAATAATGAGCACCAGACTGGGGGGAATGACCTGCGCCAGCGTGCCGGACGCGGCGATTACTCCTGCTGCCAGCTTTGGATCGTACTTCGCCCGCAACATCACCGGCAGAGCGATCAATCCGACGGCAACGACCGACGCCGAAACGAATCCCGTGATCGCCGACAGGACCGCACCGACAATGACCGTCGTGTATGCCAGTCCGCCCGGCAGCCGACCGAACAGGCGGTTGAGGGCAACGAACATGTCCTCGGCGATTCCCGTCCGCTCCAGCAGCATTCCCATGAAGATGAGGAGCGGGAGGGCGAGCAGGTTGTCGTTGTTGAACGTGCCCTGGATGCGAAACAACATGTTGGTGAGAAAGGATGCGTTGAAGGCCCCGGTCGCGATCCCGACGGCAGCGAACGCTCCCGCCACCGCCGCGAGGGAGAATGCGACGGGAAAGCCGGTGAAGAGGACGAGCACGAGACACACGAACATGGCCGGCGCGAGAAGATCGCCCACGTCAGCTTCCTTCGATCAACGTGCGTCGATGCACCGGCCGCGAGAGAACGCCCCTCAGGCAGGCGACGCAGCGGATGGCTTCTGCAACGCCCTGCAGGCCCAGCAACAGGAAGCCAACAGGGATGAAGCCCTTTATGATCCAGGCCGGAATATCGCTTGTGCTCTCACGCGATGCTCGGCTCTCGCCGGAGAGAAGAGAGATGAGAAACTGCGGCCAACTCACCCACACGAGAGCCGCACATACGGGCAGGAGCACGAAGCAGATGCCCAGGAGATCGAGCCAGGCCAGACCCCGCTCACCCAGATGATTCGACAGGATGTCGATCCGTACATGCTCGTCGCGCTGGAAGGTGTAAGCCGCCATCAGCAGCACGACTGCCGCAAAGAACTGCCATTGCAAATCGAATGCAGAAGGCGACGCCACTGAAAAGAATTTTCGGCCGAGCGCATTGCCGGTGATCAGCAACGCATTTGCGAGCAGTCCCCACCGCACGATCTGGGCAACGGCGCGGTTGAGGCGATCCACCATCGCGGCCAGGCGAAGCGCCATCAGCATCGGTATCCCTTGAACGTCCGCCATGAGCCCATTGGTTGCCGTTCCGGATTGCCGATCCGCTACCCGGTTGATCTGGATCAAGGTATCACAAAACTTATAGGAGCTATAGGTTTAACGCATGCAACAAGGAGACTGATCATGTTTAGCTCGCACAAAGGCCTTCTCGTCACGATGCTGTCGGTGGCTATCCTCTTGGGCTCAAGCGTCGCAGATGCCCAGCAAACGCAACCCCAATCCGAAAAGGCCTGCTGCGACGACCGTCGGAGCCAGCAAACGCAACCCCAATCGGGGACGATGGGTCGAGGTATGATGAACGAGGGTATGATGAACCAGGGCATGATGGGCCAAGGCATGATGCAGATGGGGCCCATGGGCATGATGCATGGGCCGATGCTCGAAGGCCGCCTCGCCTACATCAAGGCGGAACTCGCCATCACGGACGCCCAATCGACGGCCTGGAACGCGTACGCCAGCGCGGTGAAGGCTCGGGCGTCCAGCATGCAAGGCATGCACGACACCATGATGCAGGGCATGCAGTCCGGTACCCCGACTGCACGCATGGACGCGCACATCAAGGCCATGGAGGCCATGACGGAGGCCCTGAAGGCCCTCAAGCCGGCGACGGAGACGCTCTACGCCGTGCTCACGCCCGAGCAGAAGCAGAAAGCTGACCAGCTGCTTGGCATGGGCTGCATGATGATGTGAGGCATCCGATGCGTTACCTGATCATGGCGTTCTGTCTGGTGCTGGCGCCGCTGGCGTCGGCACGGGCACAGAACGCATCGGCATCTTCTTGCGGGGCCGAATGGATATCGTGGTGGGCTCCCTTTCATATGCTGGTACCGCTGCTGTTCTTTGGCCTTGTCGCCGTCGGAGTGATCGTCCTGGTCCGCAAGCTGTGGCCGGATGAGCAGCGGCACAGAACCTCAAGTCAGGCGCACGAGCTGCTCGACGAGCGATATGCAAAGGGTGAGATCGAGCGGGAGGAGTATCTGCGTCGGCGCCAGGACATTCGCGGGAGTTAGATCTGGGCTTCGAGCGCCATGGGTACGTTTGCCCCTCGACGCCGCGATCTCCGACAGCGTCGAGGTGCGCTCTGCTCAGCGGCGAGGGTCGCTCAGCGCCTCGATGATCCGGCAATCCCTGATGCGACCGCCACTGCATGAGGCGATCAGCCGTTTCAGCTCTCGTTCAAGGGCGCGAAGCCTGCCGATTCGCGATCTCACGCCGGCCAGATTGTCCTCGGCAATGGCAATGACTTCCTGGCACGACCGATCCGGGTTGTCGGCCAAATCGAGCAAGGTTTCGATGGCCTCGATCCCGAAGCCGAGTTCCCTGGCGTTGCGGATGAACGCCAAGCGTCGAACGTGATCCTTGCCGTATCTGCGCTGGTTGCCATCGGTACGCGCTGGCTCCGGCATCAGGCCGGTCTGCTCATAGTAGCGGATGATCTGCACATTCGATCCCGTCCGGGTGGCCAGTTGGCCGATCGTCAATGCTCGCTCGGTCATCGCCAGGTTATGTCCCCCTTGAACCTATAGTGACTATAGGATATAGCTCAACCTGGCTCGATCTCCAATAAATCATTTGAGATTCGAAATGCAGAGTTACACGGCCACGAGACCGGCACCGCGCCCTCGGCCGGCTGGCCGAGGATCGCCGCCATGATGGCGGCCACCGACATGAGCAGCTCGATGCCGGTGCTTGAGCGACTGTGGCTTGGTATTAGCCTAACAACGCGGCCGCTTCGTCCACTACCGGCTGAGCGATGGACGCATAGCGGCGCTACTCCGGATGGCGGACGAGCTCCTGCTGAAGTTGGCGACGCATCTATGCGTGCAACTACGTCGCCTCTCGCAAGCCAGACATCCCGCTGGCCCGCGAGCCGGCGGAGCGCCAAAGGAGACGGTGATGCGATGCCGTCGACAATG
>JADHLS010000154.1 GCA_016780605.1 Reyranella sp. | reverse complement strand
CGTCTCGTCGAGCGCATTCGCGACTTGGGTGATGGGGGCGATCGCACCCATCCCTGGCACCCGACAGCGATCGCGTCGTTCACCTGTCCGATCTGGCAAGATTACTTTGCCGGCTACGACCTTCAGGAAGCGCTGGCGCCGGTGCGCTGGCGACATCCGTTCCTCGACCTGCGGGTGCTCGAGTTCATGCTGTCGGTGCCGCCCGTGCCGTGGGGCTGGAAGAAGCAGCTGATCCGCGAGGCCATGAAGGGCAGGCTGCCGGACGCAGTTGTGCAGCGGCCGAAGACGCCGCTTGCCCTCAATGCCCAGGCCGAGATGATCCGTCGCCACGGCCGGCCGCAGCTTTCCGGCTCGGCCCTCCTGGAGCGCTACGTCGAGCCTGATCTGTTGCCCCCGGCCGACGCCTCCCCCAGTGCGCTAATGCAATCACTTAGCGCCCACGTTCTTGACCACTGGATGAGCTTGTCACCCATTGCCACCAGGCCGCCGAGCCTTTACCGGGCAGTTCCGTGCGGCTAAACTGCAAACATGGTTGAGCCGTCCACCGTGTTCAGGAAAGTTGCCCACCAGGTGTCGTGCCAGATCAATGACGAGGTCGCGATTCTCGACCTCGAGCGGTCGCTCTATTTTGGTCTCGAAGGCGCTGGCGTGCGGATCTGGGACGCGCTCGAGCAGCCGCGATCCCTGGCCGAGCTGTGCGACGTCGTGGTCTCCGAATTCGATGTTGCGCCGGCAGATTGCCAAGCCGATGTCGCGCAATTGCTCGCCAGCCTCCAGCAGGAGGGGCTGATCGAGTTGGTGTGATAGAGGTTGCACGACGCGTAGGTGTGATTTTTTCCGAATTGGGCGAAGCCCAGGAGTTCCATATGGTCGACAAGACAGGGGACGAGACCCGGTGCGAACAGGGCGACAGTGAGCAGCCGCCCGCCAAGAAGCCGTATCAGCGACCGGTGCTCACCAGGCTGGGGAACCTGCGCGACATGACGATGACTTTGTTCGGCGGTGGCGCCCCTGACGGCAGGCCGGCGCCGCGCGGCACCAAGCGCGGCGGCGATTTCGAGACCTGCAAGACCTGATCCGTCGGGCATTGCCCGGCTGACCGCCGCTCCGGTCCGATAATGAGAGTGGGCAGCGCCGAGTTCGATCTCCTTTGTCTCGCGGCTCGCCCGCATCCCGACCTCGCCAAGATCCACGACCGGCTGCGCGGCGGTATCGACGTCGACATCGTCCTGGAGCTGGCCGCCCAGCACGGGGTGCGGCCCAACCTTCTGCAAGCGCTGAGCAGGCTGTCCTGGATTCACGTTCCGCCGCTGATGCGCGAGGCGCTGGTGGCCTTCCAGCACGGCCACCTGTTGCGCGCCTTGGCAGTTTCCAATGAACTGATCAGGCTTTCGGCGGACTTCTCGGAGTCCGGAATCGACTTCGCGGCCTTCAAGGGTCCGGTCCTGGCCATGCAGCTTTATGGCGACGTTGCCCTGCGCGAGTACTCCGATATCGACATCATCGTTCCGCCCGCCCAGGCGGATCGCGCCGAGGGCGTGCTGTCTGCCCAAGGCTACCGTAACACGCAGGGCGATGCCGCCTTCCGGCGCGCCTTCCTGCGGCACCAACGCCAGTACGCCTTCGTTCGCGACGACGTCGATGCCGCCGTTGACCTGCACTGGGACTTCTCGGCCGAGCGGTTGCCCTTCCCGTTGCACGCGGCCGATATCTGGTCGGCCTTGCAGCCGGTCGCGATCGGCGGCGTCGACATACCGTCACTCGACGGCGAGGAGCTGGTCCTGCTGCTGGCCGGGCACGGCACGAAGGAAGCGTGGCGAAGCCTTGGCTGGGTGTGTGATTTCGCGATGCTTGTCGAGCGCCTGCCGGATCTCGACTGGCCCAGCATCCATGCCCGCGCCCGGCGCAACGGCAGCGCCTGCTCCATCCTCCTCGCCGCCGCGATGGCGCAGCAGCTGCTCGAGCAGCCGGTTGCGCCTTTCGTCCTGGCCGCTCTGGATCGACAACCCGCGGTTCTAGCCTTGGCGCGCGAGTTGGCCGGCCGCTTGCGCAGAGCATTTCCGGCCGACATCGAGCGCGCGAACCTCGAAGATCTGATGCTGTGCGATCGGCTCGGTGATCGGATCCTTGCCTCGACGAAGATCGCCATGACACCGACACCAAGCGACTACTACGCGCTGCCCTTGCCGGCGGCCCTGTGGCCAACCTACCGGCTGACCCGTCCGGCCCGGTTGGCGGCGGGCGCCGTGAGGCGGGTCTTGCGCCGTTAGATGTGCTTTCTGTTGTGCAACTGACATGGCAAGGGCGCGGATATACACTCCGCGGACGCGGCTCGATTCGCAGTCGAAAGGAGCCTGAATGGAACCGGTTTGCGCTGCGGGTGCCGTGACCGGGTCGGCCGTCTCGGGTTACTTGATCGGTCGCTCCGTTACCAGATCGTTGCTCCTGGTCACACTCGGCGCACTCTTTGCGAGCGCTTTTTGGATTCTGTTTTACTTCATCGGGATATTCGTCCTGCATCGCGTTTTTCCAGGTTTGGTTGATCCATGGGATCTCGGCCGGTACCTGATCATGGTCGCTGTGCTCGCACCGCTGGCCGCCGTGATCGCGGCCGCTGTCAGTCGTCGGCGAACGGCACATGCCGATGCGACACGACTTCCTTTCTGATTTGCCGCGCCGTGCGGTGTTGGCGACAGTGCCGACGTTGCTTGCGGCGCCAGCCTTGGTGCGCGCCCAATCCGGTTGGCCGAAGGGTCCGATCAAGTTCGTGGTGCCGCTGCCGGCGGGCGGCTCGGCCGACGCCGTGGCGCGCATCCTGCAGGCCAAGGTGGTCGAGGCGACCGGCTGGAACATCCTGATCGACAACAAGCCCGGCGGCGGGGGTGTGGTCGGCGCGACCACGGTGGCGCACGCGCCGCCCGACGGACAGACCTGGATGGTCACGTTCGACAATCACATCCTCAATCCGGCCTTCACCAGCTCGCTGCCCTACAAGGATTCCGAGCTGTTCAACGTCACCCAGATCGGCCGCACGCCGCAGGTAATCGCCACGCATCCGGGGCTGCCCTACAAGGCGTTCGGCGATTTAGTTGCCGACGCCCGCAAGCGACCCGGCAAGCTGACCGTCGGCCTCCTGACGGCAAGCCAGGCGCTGGTGTTCATGACGCTCCTGGGCCAGGACAACGGCATCGACTTCAATCTCATCCCCTACAAGGGCGGACCGCAGTTCGTGCAGGACCTGCTGGCGCGTGTCACTGACGCCGCGATCGGCAGCGTTACGCTGCTGTCTCCGCACCTCGCCCGGCTGCGCCCGCTCGCAGTCACCGGCGAGGCGCGCACACCGGCGTTGGCCGACGTCCCGACGCTCGCCGAGCTGAATATCAAAAGCTATCCGTCATACGCCTGGTGGGGAGTCTATTGCCCGACCGGCACGCCCCGGCCAGTCGTCGATCGCATGCTGGCTGAGATCACCAAGGCGGTCCGCTCGCCGGATGTGACAAGAAAATTCACCGAGCAGTTCAACATGGAGATCCTGTTGAGTTCTCCCGAGCAATTCGCCGCTTTTCAGAAGAGCGAACAGGAACGCTGGTTCAAGGTTATCAAGGACAACAACATCAAGGGCGACTAATCACCCCTCTGGGGAAGGAACGAGCGCAGGTCGACGTCGTCTTTCTTTCGTGGTTCGTCTGCTCCTCGCTGCATTGTGCACCATCCTGCCGCTGGATGCGGATGCCGGGCCCGTCCCACCCCGCGCCGGCGCAATTGGATTTATGGTGCTACCACGTCATGCGGACGCCGGCGGTGATGGCCTGGGCGCTGTCCTGGCCCGCGATGTTGCCTTCGTAACGGAGGTAGACCGAGGTCGCGTCGGCGATCGCGGTGTTGGCCGAAAGGCCCAGCACGATGCCGTCGCGCTGCGGGGAGACGCCCCAGGTCGTGAACGGCATCGCCGGCGCGCCGGCGAGCGTCGCCGTCACCGGCCGGCCGACATCGGCATATTCATGGCTCCAGCCCAGCCGGAACTGCATCGCAAGCTTCTCCCGCCAGCCCAGGTCCATCGCACCGCCGAGCTGCGCCCCCAGCACCGAGCGCAGCGAGTTGGTGGTCTGCTGCGCGATGGTGAGGTTCAAGGACTGCGCGCCGGTTTCGGTGAAGGCGTTCTGGGTGCCGGTGTAGGCCTGCAGCCGGGCGAACGGTGTGACGAAGGCGTTGGCCGCCGTCCCAATGTCGAAGCGATAGCCGGACTCGAGCTGGCCGTACCATTGGTTTGCGCCGGTTTGGCCGAGCGCCGTGCGCGGCTGCAGGCCCGGAATGCTGATCGGCCGCCACATCTGGTTGCCCCAGTAGGCATAGCCCACGAGCGCATCGGCATAGACCTTGTCCTGGGCGTAGTTGCCGTAGAGCCCGACATTGAACGTGTCGCTCTTGCTCTGCCCGGCGAAGCCCGAGACCCACTGCGTGCCGGACGTATAGCCCGCGGTCACGCCGAGCCGCGCCGAGGGCGTGATCATGCGGTCGAGGCCGGCCGCGAAGCCGCCGGCATTGTAGGTGACGGCGCCCACGGGCTGCTGGGCGCCAATGGTGCCGAAGCCGCCCAGGCCGCCGCCCCAGGCGCCCCACTGCGGCATGGCGTTGGGATCGCAGGCGACATCGCAGGCTTCAGCCAGCGTCACGCGGCCGCCGGACGTTGCAATGCCCCCCGTTTGTCCGGCGAAGTTGTTCATGAAGAGCTGGGCGCCCTGCACCATCGAACTCGAGAGGCCGGCGTAGTTGTTGCCCGACAGCGAGGTCAGGATGGCGGGCACCTGGCTGGGGCTGCTGTTCGCAAGGTTACCCAGCACTTGCGCGTAGTCGCCGCTTGCCTGCAGGACCGAGCCGTCAAGCGCGCCGCCGACCGCCGCCTGCACGGCGTTCTGCGCCGTCCCCAGGAAGCCGCCGATGGTCAGCGTCAGGTAGGCGTTGTTGGCGTCGTAGCTCAGCGACGGCAGGAGGAAGGGGCTGCCCGACGACGACACCGACCCGAAGCTGCCGGTGAGGCCCGTCGAGCTCACGATGGTGTAGGTCGTGCGCGGCGCATACAGGCCGCTTGCCGGTGACACCGCGACCGTGCCGCCTTGGATCGTCGCGCTTCCGCTGACGACGAGCCGGTCGTTCTGGCCGGCGTTGTTGACCTCGACGTTGTAGCTGGTGCCCGAACCGAGCGTGGCGTTGCCGACCACGGTGATCGTGCCGATCGAGTTGCCGGGCGACAGCACGCCGTTGTTGGTCAAGCTGCCGATGATCGTGGGGTTGCCGGCCAGCGTGCCGTTATTGATCACGTTGCCGGTGAACGTGCCGTTGCTGTTCAGCACCCCGCTGTTGGTGAAGTTGCCGGCGAACGTGCCGGTGCCGTTCAGGGTGCCGCTGTTGGTAAGGAGGCCTTGGATCACGCCGTTGTTGGTGAGGGTGCCGGTATTCGTGACGTCCCCGATGATC
The DNA here is from genome assembly GCA_016780605.1 of Reyranella sp. Classification (GTDB taxonomy): domain Bacteria; phylum Pseudomonadota; class Alphaproteobacteria; order Reyranellales; family Reyranellaceae; genus Reyranella. The sequence goes on along the minus strand of JADHLS010000154.1, from coordinate 3,726 downwards.
GTGCCCGTGTTGAGCAGGACACTTCCATTCAGGATGTTGCTGGTTATCAGCCCGCTGTTGGTAAGAGTGCCCTGGTTGACGAGGGTAACGCCGCCCAGCGACTGGAAGCTGCCGCTGTTCGTGAAGCTGGATCCTGGCGCGACGGCATAGCCGCCCGTGCTGGTCATGGCGCCGCTCACGGCGAGGTTGCCGATGATCGAGCCGGTGAGGTTGAGCGTGGCGCCCGATGCCACCGTGGTGCCGCCGGTGTAGGTGCTGGCGCCCGCCAGTTCGAGCGTGCCGCCGGCCAGCGTCAGGCTGCCGCCGGCGCCGCCCGACACGCCGCCGTCGGCGATCGTGCCGGAGAACGTGCCGTTGGCATTGCTGATGGTGAGATTCTGGCCGCCGAGGTTGATCTGGCCGGAGCCCCTGAGCGCCTGGATGCTGACCGGCTGGGAGGCCCCCGAGATGTCGAACAGGCCGAAGTTGGCGACGCTGGGCGCGCCTGCGAGGCTGCCGCCGGAACCGATGACGAACCGCCCGCCACTCGAGATGTTCAGGGACGATGCGGCGAAGCTCGATCCTATCGTGGCCGCCGCACCCGGTTGCACGAAGAAGGTGCCGCCGGCGAGATCGACGGGCGCGCCGAACAGGACCGACCCGCCGCTCAGGGCGAGGTTGAACCCACTGCCGGTGATCGAGGAGGAGAAGGTCCCGCTGCCGGTCTGCTGCAGCGTGGTGTCACCGATCAGGAACACCGGCAGGGAATTGGCGAAGCCGTTCGCCAAGCCGACCTGGCCGATCAGCGCGACGCCGAGATTGACCGAGCCGGCGCCCGTCAGCGCCGGCAGGGCGGCGTATCCCACGTAGCCGCCCGCGGAATCGTAGAGGTACTGGAAGCCGAGGAAGAACTCGCGGCCGGTATTGACGAAGGCTCCGCCCGACAGGGTGGCGACGGCGACCGGCTGGACGGCATTGGACCCGCCGACCGTGAAGCTGTATTGCGCCAGGCCGCTCGCCGCGCCGCTTCCCGGCAACGACACCTGGACCTGGGCGCCGGCCGGCAGGCAATTACGCGTTCCGCCCGACAGCGTGCAGCTTTGAGTGACGACGTTGCTCGGGACCGGGGACAGGAACATGTAGTTGATGCCGGCATCGGGCAGGACACCGGTGCCGCTCGGCGGGTTGCCACCGCTGCTCGCAGTCGTCGATTGGCCGCCGTTGGTCACGGTGACGCTCATCGGCGCTGTGTTCCAGGTATCCAACGACCCGCTCGTCGTGGGGGCGAGTTTCACGAACGACATGCCTTGCGTGTTCTGTTGCGTCAGCCCCAGCGTCACACCGCCGGTCGCGCCATTGCCCGTGTTGATGATGTAGCCTTGGCGAATGGTGCTGGACGATACCGTCTGGCCCGGAATCTGGGTGACGTTGAGGAAGGGGTTCAGGGTCTGGCCGTTGACCAGCTGGCTGTTCGGCGTGACGAGGCTCTCGCCGGCGGTACGGTTGAGGCCGACGCCCATGTAAAAGATGCCCGTCGGATTATTGTTCGTCGTGCAGGAGCCGCCGCCTGGCGGACATGTCACTGATTTGGTGACGACCAGTACGGGTACATTGGCGGTGGCGACATTCGTGCCACCATTGAAGAAGTTCACGGGGACACTGTAGAAGTTGCCCGAGTTGGTGACGCCGCTGCTGTTCAAGTTGATGCTGCCGGCGCCGATCGGCGTCAGGCCGCCGGGGTTCCAGTTGTCGGCACTCACCTGGATGCCGATCGAGCCGGTATCCATGGTGACCGCTTGCCGGCTGGACACGTTTCCCGATGGGCCAACTGTCAGGTTCACCAGCGCACCCTGACTGGAGCTCAAGGCGCTCACGAAGGGCACGAAGGTTGAGTTCGTGTACGGCTGGTACATATTCCACGATTGCGCCTGCACGCTTGCGCTCGCCAGCCCCAGGGCCGCGGCGTTGGCTGCCGCCAAGAGGCCGCGCCACCAGCGCGGCCCACGTCGAGACCACCACTTCGGCGCCCGCCAGAGCGGAATGGCCATGTCCGTCTGGCTTGGCTGAATTACCTCAGGCAAGGCCAATTGGTCCCAAGATATTTAGCATACGCAATGCAAAAAATTTGATAAACAACGACCTTCAATTTCGGAGGATAGACTACTATATTTGCACTTTGAATGGAAGAATCCTTTGTCACTCACGTATCCGTGGGCGGCTTCTCAGGCGCGCGAAGCGAGTGGCTTGCCCTTCTCGGCGGCGTGGGCGAGCGTTTGGCAGCATCGGTCGTTTTGTTCTCTTCCGTCCACGATGGCAGCACCGCTCGGCATCACCTGAGCGGGCTTCACTACGATCGCGCTCGCGGCTTGCACCCATGTTCGCTTTAGATATCCGACATTTCGCGCTCGCGGCCCTCGCCTTTGTATTTCCAACCGCTCTACCTGCCGCAGCCCAGGCCCCATCGGCCAAACTGGCCGTCATTTCCAGCCAGAGTGGCGGTTCCTTCCTGCACGGCATTGAGCTTGCGGTCGAGGAAGCCAATGCCCAGGGCGTGGGGCCCAGGATCGAGCTCGACGTGCTGGACGATCAAGGTCGCGACGACGGCGCGCAGCAGGCCGCCGAGCGCGTGGCCGCGAGCCAAGCGCTGGCCGTGGTCGGGCCGTTCCTGTCGACCTCCGCCATCGCTGCTGGGCCGACGCTGACCAAGGCCGGCATCGCCGCCATCATCTCCACTGCCGAGAGCGACCTCCTCGGCGACATACCCATCGCCTACCGCACCATCTTCAAGAACAGCGATCTTGGCGAATCGCTGGCCGACTACCTGCGCTACGCGCTGGAGGGCAGACGCGCCGCCGTGATCTTCGTCGACAACGGCTACGGCCGTACGCTGGCCGAGGGCTTCAAGCGCGGCGCCGAGCGGCTGGGACTGCCCACGTCGTTCCATGGCTTCTCGAATGCAGCCCAGCGCGACGAGGCCGCCCGGCGCGTAGCGGCCGATCCCGGTCGGCCTGCCGTGGTGCTGGGCACGCTACGCGCCGATGCCGTTGCGCTGGTCCCCGCGCTGAGACGCGCCGGCCTCGACACGCCCATCCTCGGCCCGACCTCGATGGGCAACCAGAGCTTCGTCGACGCCTTCAAGAACCTGCCGGAGGAGCGCCGCGCGCGCGGTCATTTCACCCGAAGCGTGGACGCCGCCGTGCCCGTCATCCTGGACAGCGCCTACGCCCGCACGCTCGCCTTCGCCCAACGGTTCACCGCCCACTTCGGCGCGAAGCATCCCCTGACGTGGATGTCGGTGCAGGGCTACGATGCCACCCGGCTCGCGATCGCCGCGGTGCGCGCCACCGCGGCCGGCGAGCAGGCGGGAGACGTCAAGCTCCGCCGCCAGGCAATACGTGACTGGCTTTCCTCGCTCGACAGCCCGCCCAATGGACTGCCGGGTCTCGTCGGCGATATCTGGTTCACGCCCGACCGCGGCCGCGCGCTGCCCATCCGTGTCGGGCGCTTCAATGACGGCCTTTTCGAATCGGCGCCGGTACAACTTGTGCCGGCAAGCCGCCCCACCGAGTCCGAGATCGCCACCGGCATCGTGATCGATGCCGGTGGCGGGCGCAGGATGCGCCGCCAACAGGTGGTCTATACCGGCATCCACCTGAACGAGATTCCACGCCTGGACGTGGGGCAGTCGACCCTCACCGCCGACTTCTACGTCTGGCTGCGTTTCTCGCGTACCGCCGGGACGGAACC
>JADHLS010000153.1 GCA_016780605.1 Reyranella sp. | reverse complement strand
GCTCAACCCTTGAGCCAGCTGTATATTATGGTAATATACAGGATGCTGGACTTCGACCGGATTGAGGGTTTCGATTGGGACGAAGGCAACGTCGGCAAAAGTGTCGAAAAGCACCAAGTCAGTCCGAGTGAAGCAGAACAGGTATTCTTCAATGACCCGTTGGGCATCGGTGAAGACGCGGTTCACAGCGTCAGGGAGCCGAGGCTGCACGCTTTGGGCCGCACGGATGGCGGACGCTTGCTTCACGTTACCTTCACACCGCGCAACGACGCCAAGCTGATCAGAGTCATTTCCGCAAGACCCATGAACCGGAAGGAACGGGCGCGCTATGAGCAAGAAGTTTAAAGCTATCCCGAAGTTCCGAAACGAGGTTGAGGAGCGTCGCTTTTGGGAAACGCATGACTCCACTGACTACATCGACTGGAGCAAGGCCAAACGGATGCGTTTTCCGAACCTCAAGCCCTCGACGACTTCCATTTCTCTCAGGCTACCCGTGGCTCTGCTTGATCGGATCAAGATCGCCGCCAACAAGCGTGACGTTCCCTATCAATCCTTGATCAAGACCTGGCTTGCCGAAAAGACGGACGAACAGGGCTCTTCACGATAAAGGCCGATTCGGGGCAGGAAATCGATCGAGGTAGCGCCAGGCGCGCGGCAATGCGTCATGCAGGAACTCCAGCGGCGCCCGCAGCTTCAGGCGGCGATCGAACTCTTGCGACCGCATCCCCGAAACCAGCACCTTGCGCGGCAGCAATACCAGGGTCGCATCCCATCCCGGCCAAAGCCGATTGTTCCGCTTCCAGGCATGGGCGAAGAACGCTTCGCGGCGTGAATAGCCATGGAAATCGAAGACCCACTCGGCCGCGCCGACAATGATGTGATTGCCCCAGTAGCCGCCTGCCGGCTTGACCCAGATGACGTCGTGCTCAGGCGCACCGTGCGCCTCAAGAACGGCGTGCGCCAGAATGTGGCAGGCGCCACAGGCGAAGAACACCCGATCGGGCAGCGCCCAGCGCGTCACCTGATCCTGGCTGTCGTAGCCGGGCGTTCTCGGCTGGTACACGGTCCGCCTCTTAGGCGAACCACCCTTCGATATCCTTGGTGAGCGGCAGGCCGGCGGCCTCGCCCAGCACTTGATGGCCCATGCCGGCGCCGACCAGGAAGGCCTCCTGATGCGGCACGGCGTTGCTCTTCAGCATCGCGCGGATCGCCTTGCCGTCGTGGCCCCAGCCGATCGCCTCGACCTTGCCGTCGAAGGCGCGGGTGACGACCGAGAGGAACTCGGCGCGTTCCTCGTCGGTGAGCGCCGGCACGGCGTCGATGTCGCCCAGCAGGAACAGCCGGCCACCGAACTTCGCCACCAGGGCCGCGACCGAGTTCCGCGCCTCGACGATCACCTCGCGATTGGGGCCGCGGCGGACGCGGGCGGCGAGCGACAGCGGCATCACGGCGGCGCCGAGGTTGGCGCCGGAATCCATCAATGTGGCGGTCAGCTCCTTGTAGGTGATGCCGAGCCGTTCTGCGCGCCGGATGCGCATTTTCGCGATCTCGGGGCTGGGCGTCTTCCAGGCCTTGGCGGTGGCGCGACGCCACACCCAGGCTTCCCACGACATGTCGAAGGTCGGGCCGTTGTTGTGGCCGATGCCGGGCCTGCGCAGCAGGGCCTCGACATTGGCATGCCGCAGCCCTAGACGGTCGAAACGATCACCCATAACGGTATTGTAGCCCCATTTTCAGGGCGATGCAGGCAAAGGGAGTGCCAAACGTGGACGATTTCCAGGTCGATGTGCTGGTGGTGGGCGCGGGCAATGCGGCGGCCTGTGCCGCCCTGGCGGCGCGCGAAACGGGCGCCTCCGTCGCCATGCTGGAAGCCGCGCCGGAAGAGGAACGCGGCGGCAACAGCACCTACACGGCGGGCGCCATGCGCGTGGTGTTCCACGGCGTCGACGACCTGGTGCAGCTCTACGACCTCACCGAGGACGAGAAGCGCGACGTCGATTTCGGCAAGTACACCGCCGATGAATATCTCGACGACATGGGCCGGGTGACCAACTACCGCTGCGACCCCGAGCTCACCGACATCCTGATCGGCCGCAGCTTCGAGACGCTGAAGTGGATGCGCACCAAGGGCGTGCGCTTCCAGCCCTCCTACGGCCGCCAGGCCTTCAAGGTGAACGGCAAGTACAAGTTCTGGGGCGGGCTCGCCGTCGAGGCCTGGGGCGGCGGCCCGGGCCTGGTCGATCTCGAGCACAAGGCCGCGGTGAAGGCCGGCATCCCCATCCACTACCAGACGGCCGCGGTGTCGCTGATCGAGGAGGACGGCGTCGTGCGCGGCGTCATCGCCCGCCACAAGGGTCGCAAGGTGCGGATCGGCGCCAAGGCCGTCGTGCTGGCCTGCGGCGGCTTCGAGAGCAATGCCGAGATGCGCACGCGCTATCTCGGGCCAACCTGGGACCTCGCCAAGGTGCGCGGCACGCGCTTCAACACCGGCGCCGGCATCAACATGGCCCTGGCGATCGGTGCCAAGGCGCACGGCAACTGGTCGGGCGGCCATGCCGTCGGCTGGGACATGAATGCACCCGAGTTCGGCGACCTCGAGGTCGGCGACAATTTCCAGAAGCACTCCTATCCGCTCGGCATCATGGTGAACGCCAACGGCGTGCGCTTCGTCGACGAGGGCGCCGACTTCCGCAACTACACCTACGCCAAGTACGGCGCAGTGATCCTGAGTCAGCCGCAGCAGTTCGCCTGGCAGATCTTCGATTCCAAGGTGCTCGACAAGCTGCGTGACGAATATCGCATCAAGCGCATGACCAAGGTACGCGCCGACACGATCGAGGAGCTGGCGAAGAAGCTCGAGGGTGTGAACCGGGAGCAGTTCCTCAAGACCATCAAGGAATGGAACGCCGCGGTGATGACCGAGGTGCCGTTCAATCCGGCTGTGAAGGACGGGCGCTCGACGCGCGGTCTCCCCGTGCCGAAGAGCAACTGGGCCAACACGATCGACCAGCCGCCGTTCGAAGCCTATGCCGTGACCTGCGGCCTCACCTTCACCTTTGGCGGGCTGAAGATCACCAATGAGGGCGAGGTCGAAAGCACCGACGGGCAGCCCATTCCCGGCCTGTTCGCCGCCGGCGAGCTGGTGGGCGGTCTGTTCTATCACAACTATCCCGGCGGCACGGGCCTGGTGTCGGGTGCCGTGCTCGGCAAGCTTGCTGGCGACGGCGCCGGCCGTTACGTGCAGGGCAAGAACTGAGGAGGCTTCCAATGACCCGCATCACCCGCCGCCACGCGCTGGCGCTCGGTTCGACGTCGCTCCTGTTGCCGGCCTCGCTGCGCGCGCAGGCGACATGGCCGAGCGGCCCGGTCACGTTCGTCGTGGGCTACGCCGCGGGCGGCGGCGCCGACATCAATGCGCGCGAGCTCGCGAACATCGAATCGCCGCTGATCGGCCAGCAGATCGTGGTCGACAACAAGGGCGGCGCCGCCGGCAGCGTCGGGGTGCGCGTCGTGGCCGCGGCCAAGCCCGATGGCCAGACGCTGTTCTACGCCGTCGGCACCAACGTCATCATCAATCCCTGGGTGCAGAAGGGCATGATCGACACGATCGCGACCCTGGCGCCGATCTGCCAGACCACGGCCTACCAGTACGTGCTGGCGGTGAACCCGAAGGTCGCGGCCAACAGCGCGGCCGAGCTGGTGGCGCTGGCCAAGAAGGATCCCGAGAAGCTCACCTATTCGTCGTCGGGCGTGGGCGGCAACAACCACCTCGCCGGCGCGCTGTTCGCCGACGCTGCCGGCATCAAGCTGACGCACGTGCCCTACAAGGGCACGGGCCCGGCGCTGGCCGACGTGATCAGCGGCGTCATCACCATGAACTTCTCCTCGCTGCCGCCGGCGGTTGGCCAGGTGAAGGCGGGCAACCTCAAGGCGCTGGCCGTCACCGGCGACAAGCGCATCAAGTCGCTGCCCGACGTGCCGACTCTCAAGGAGCAAGGCATCGACGTCGTAGTCAACGGCTGGCATGGCCTGTTCGCGCCGGCCAAGACGCCCGACGCCATCCTCGACAAGATCGAGAAGGATACCAAGCAGGCGATGAAGGACCCCAGGTGGGAAGAGGCGCTGGCGAAGGACGGTCTGGAACTGCCGCCCGACCGCACGCGCGCCGAGTTCGCCAAGTTCGTCGCCGACGAGCACGCCTTCTGGGGCAAGAAGCTGAAGGAGCTCAAGGTCGAGATGGAGTGACCGCGGATTGATGAGGTCCGCTTTCCGCGAGCACCCAACACGGTCCATGGGCTAAGCAGGCGCCCATGAACGACAAGCGATACGGCGTTGTGCCGCCGGCCGATCAAGCAAGCCTCAGTGGCCTCGACTTCGTCCAAGGCCTGGTGAGCGGCGCCCTGCCCCACAACAGCATGGCGCGCACCTTGGGCTATGACATCGTCGCGGCGGCGCCTGGCCGGGTCGTCGTGACGGCGATGCCGACTGCCGAGCTGCTCAATCCCGCCGGCACCGTCCATGGCGGCTTTTCGGCGACGCTGCTCGACACCTGCATGGGCCTCGCCGTGCTGACCACCGTGGACAAGGGCTTCGCCTCGACCACGCTCGAGTTCAAGATCTCCTTCGTGCGGCCGATCACGCCGGAGACCGGCCTGCTGCGCGCCGAAGGCACGGTGGTTTCGGGCGGACGTCGCGTCGGCACCGCAGAAGGACGCGTGACCGACGCGGCCGGCCGGCTGCTCGCGCATGCCACCACGACGTGCCTTATCTTCGAGCGGCCGGCAGGTCGATGAAGAATATGCTGCCGCCCGTCGGATCGGGCTCGTAGCCCGCGCTCCCCTGCATGCGCGCCGCAGACTCTACCAGCAGTGCCGTCAGCCGGGGAGGTTTCCAGGGTTTCCAGGGTTTCCCGCAGAGTTTTTCCGCTCCGCCCGAGACGACGGAAAGAGCCATATGCGATCGCCCGGCACGCGACGGCGAGCAGGCGGCCGGGCTCGCGCAGTGCCTGCTGCGCGCGACGGTATCGGATGGACGATGCATAGAACAGACGCCTGAAAGCACGGCGGCAAAGCAAATATAACCCATGTACTTGGTATAGTCAACAACTAAAGTCCGTTCGACGAGCTCCTACGTCTTGCAGGACAGGACGCCATACGGGCGCCGCCCGACGATCGGCTGGTTGCTCACGGCGCCGTCGCGGGCCGCGTCGTTCCAGGCGCGGAACAGCGGGCTGTCGACCGCGCGCGAATCGAAGAACACGCAGGCGTCGTGCGCCTTCAGGATCCGGGCGATCCAGGCATCGCGGTCGGTCTTGGTCCAGATGCTGCCGCGCGGCGAGGTGATGCCCGACACCGAGCGGAAGCCGCCGAAGAAGTAGAGCAGCTCGGGATCGGCCATCGGATCGTCGCGCGTGGGCAGCACCAGCTCGACGCGTCGGCCCTGCAGCTTGTCGCCCAGCAGCCGCGCCAGCTCCTCCATGTCGGCGAAGGCGGGCGTATTGCGGAACGCCGCCTGGTAGCGCGCGATCGGCGAATAGCGCGACGCGACATCGAGCGGCTGGCCCTCGGCCGCGCCGAGCTCGCGATAGATCTCGCGCGCCGCGATCGTATCCGTCCAGGCAGTGCCGACAGCCTGCCCATGGCGCAGCAGATCCGCGCGGCTCACGACCGCAGCGTCGACGATCAACGCAACCGACACCAGCAGCAACGCGCCGCGCCCCAGGCCGGGGCGCAAGCAACGGCAGGCGAACACCGGCAGCGCCAGCAGGAACAACGGCAGGAGCCAGGACGGCCCGGCAAGGTGGAAAAAGTCGGAGCGCAGCAGCGCGAAGAGATGCAACACATAGGCGCCGACCGTCACGCCGGCGAACTTCCAGACGAACGCCCGTTGTTCGCCGCTCGCCGTCCGCCATGACCGGCCGAGATGGCGGGCCACCAGGCCCATGACAACCATCAGCAGGACGGCAAACCCGTAGGTCTGCAGCACCGGCCGCATGTTGCCGTGCGTCGTGAGCGCATCCTGCCACCAGCCGTGCACGATCTCGAGGGACAGGGTGAGCCCGACATTGTCCGACCACACCGAGTTCGACACGCCGGCCATCACCAGCGCCGACTGCGCGCTCGCCTGATGCAGGACCGCGAACGTGTGGCCGATGCCGATGGTGGCCGCGACCAGCGCGACGAAGACCACCGCGCCGCTGGCCAGGAACAGGCCGGCAAAGCGCGCCAGGCCAGCCAGCGAACGACCGCACACCGGCCCGTACAGGGCGAGCGAGAAGACCAGCACCAGCAGGCCGCCGGAGAGGTTCTCCTGGCTCATGAAGCCGCCGGCGCCCCAGATCGCTCCCACAGCCACCGGCGCGATCCACGTGCCGTCCGGGGAGCCTCGGTGCGCCATCAGCAGCCGCGCCAGCAGCAAGGCGAGGATCGGCACGGCGATCCAGCGCGTCAGGATCGCCCAGCCGGCAAGGTCGATGGCGGCGGCCGGGCTCGGCCACAGCACCCAGCCGAGCACGCCGGCCAACGCCCAGCCCAGACCGAGAAGCTGCTGCACGACGACGAAGAAGGCGACGATGCAGATGAGGTCGAGCAGCAGGATGCCGGCGTAGAAGCCGTGGCCGCTGAAGGAGAAGGCCTCGGTCAGGGCATAGGTCAGCAGCTGATTGCCGAGCCCGTATTGCGTCTGCGCCTCGACGTATGGCGTGGCCCGGAGTCGGATCTGCTCCAGTGCGCCGAGATGGACCAGCGTGTGATACTCGTAGAACTTGGCGAGCGTCACCTCGCGCATAGCGCCGGCGCCCAGCCAGCAATAGGCGACGACGGCCACGACGACGGCGCCGACCAGGCGCCTCCACCACGTCCGACGCGCACCAGGCGGGACCTCGTGCCCGCCATAGGTAGGCGCGAAGAACAGGTCGACCATCGCCCGGTGGAACAGGACGAAGGCCACGATCACCAGATAGAAGAAGACCACCTGCCGCTTGTCCTGCAGCCCCCAGACCACGACCACGTCGTCGCGCGTGACGCCCGATCGGGTCAGCGCCAGCCACCCATAGGCGCCGGCAGCGCCGACGATGCCGGCGCAATAGAGCAGCACGGCAAGGACGCTGGCCGTGCCGCCGGACCGGATCGCGAGTCCGACGCTGCTCGCCACACGATCGATCGCATCGTCGAGGCGCGATGCCTGCGCTCGGGCGGCGACGTAGATGAGGGCCAGCGCCGCGATCGCCGTCGGCGCGGCCAGGAGGATGAACGTCGCCTTCGCGGGGAAGACCACCGCCTCGACGATCAGCAGGATCGCCGCAACCAGCGCGACCGCGCCGCAGAGATAGAGGTTGTTCGCCGGCCGCTGCATCAGGACGGCTTCCGGAGCAGGGACGAACGGCCCCAGATCAGGCGGTTGGACACGACGAAGCGCCAGATGACGTCGATGACCAGTCCCGTCGTGGCGGCGATGAAGGTATGCCCGTTGAGCCGCATGTAGGCGATCTGGGCGGTGCTGACATTGGCCACGATGCCGACCGAGGCGATCAGGCTGTAGAGCAGCAGGCCCTTGTAGAAGGCCGCTCCGCGCAACCGCTCGTCGGAGAAGGTGAGCACGTTGTTGATCGTGAAGTTGAAGACCATCGCCACGACGGTGGCGATCGCTTGCGCCACCCAGAACACGGCGCCGAGATCCATGCTGGCGTAGAGGATGGCGAAATGGAAGATCGAGCCGATCAGCCCGACGCCGACGAAGCTCACCAGGCGCGGCGGCAGCAGGCCGCGCGAGATCTTCGAGACGATGTCGCAGGCCAGCAGCCACAGCATGTAGAGATCGAGCTTTGACTCGCCATGCCGGCGGCGCTGGAATTCGAAGGGCAGCTCGCGGATCGTGACGGCGCGGTTGTGATAGACGAGATCGAAGAACACCTTGAAGCCGTCGGCCTGCATCATGGGAATGGACTTGAGGAACAGCCGGCGCGAGGTGGCGAAGAAGCCGGTCAGCGGATCGCTGAGCGTCGTGCCGAGGAAGCGGTTGGTCAGCTTGTTGCCCCAGTCCGACAGGCGGCGGCGGCGCCGGGACAGGCCCTTCTCGGCGGCGCCCTCGAGGAAGCGCGACCCCGAGACGATGTCGTTGCCGGCCTGCAGGGCCTCGAGCATCTGCGGGATCAGCGCCGGCTCGTGCTGCAGGTCACCGTCCATGACGACGATCACCTCGCCGTGCGCCGCCTGCACGCCCCAGTGCACCGCCGAGCAAAGGCCGCGCTCCTGGATGCGCTGGATGCATCGGACATTGTCGTGCCGCGCGCCGAGCTCGCGCACGGCATTGGCCGTGCCGTCGGGCGAATCGTCGTCGACCACCACCAGCTCCCAGGCGCGGCCGGCGAGCGTCTGCGCCAGGCTCTCGTAGATGCCCGCGATGTTGCCCACCTCGTTGTAGGTCGGCACGACGACCGATACCTCCGGCAGCGTCTTGGGCGGCGCCGTCACGGCCGGGCGACCGCGAGCAGAAGATTGCCGCAGCCGAGATGGCCGACGCCGCGCTCGATCGCATCGAGCCACTCCGCCGGACGCCGGCCGAGCACGGCAGCGAACGGAGCGAGGCCCACGGCCGTGGCGATCTCGACCGTGCCGTAACCGGCCTGCGCCAGCTCGGCGGCGAGCCGCCCTCGTTCGTATTTGTTGATGTGCTGCTGCTCGTAGCCGACGCGGCTGACGCGGTTCACGCCCCACTCGATCAGCGGCCACAGCGAACGGTAGTTGGGCGTCGTGACGACCAGTCGTCCCTCTGCCGACAGCAGCCCGCGCGCCTCGACCAGCAGCCAGCGCGCCTCCTCAGGCGGCAGGTGCTCGATCACCTCGATCAAGGTGATGGCGTCGAAGCGCTGGTCGAGGCTGGCCACAGCCTCGGTCGAGAAGCGATGGCGCGGCGTCGCGTATCGCCGGTTGGCGTAATCGATCTGCGGCGCGCTGACGTCGATCCCCAGGCACTCGACGCCGTCGAGGTAATTGCCGATGAAAGTGCCCGGGCCGCAGCCGATATCGAGGACCCGGCCGGCGCCTTTCAGATGGGCGGCGACCGCGCGGAATTTCAGGTCGTGCCAAAAGAACCGGACGCCCGCCTTGCGCTGATGGATCTCGTCGTAGAAGCCCGCCGGAATGTCTTTGTCATAATCGTAGCCAGGGGTCGCCATCGCCTCTTCTCGGGCCATGGCGGCATTCTACACGGAATCATT
>JADHLS010000152.1 GCA_016780605.1 Reyranella sp. | reverse complement strand
CGTGTCGGGATCCTGCAGGTGATCGCGGCGCGGCGAGGTTAGGCGATGGCCGTCGAAGACCGCAACTGCATGTCCTTGCGCCGGGCCGCGCGCCGGGTCTCGAACTTCTACGACGCCGTCCTCTCACCCAGCGGCGTGCGGGCCACCCAGTATTCGATGCTGGCGCTGCTCGGGGAGGTCGGCGCCCTGTCGATCAATGACCTGGCAAGCAGGCTCGACCTCGACCGGACGACGACGGGAAAGAACCTGCAGCCGCTCGTGACGACCAGGCTGGTGAAGATCGCGCGCTCATCGGCCGACCGCCGCAGCCGCGTGGCAAGCCTCACCGAGCGCGGTGCCGACACGCTGCGGCGTGCGCGGCCACTGTGGCGCCAGGCCCAGGAGCAGTTCGAGCGGGCCAACGGCAAAGGACTCGCGCGAGATCTTCGCGCCATGCTGCGGAGCATAAGAGTACAAAGGTAGCGTCGGCTCAGTAGGTCTTCAGGTATTCCAGGAGAGCCCGGCGATCGGGTTCGCCGAGGTCGGTACCCCAGAGGTGGCCGCCGTTTCCGTCGCCGGCTCTTGACGTATCGACGACACAATCCTGCTGGCCGCAGGCCGTGACGACGGCGAAACCGAGCTTCGCCGGGTCATAGTCGCGGCTGCCGAGCGCGAACGTCTTGGGCCGCTGCTCCGGCGGAAGCAGCAGGTCGTACAAAGTCGGGATCGATCCGTTGTGCAGGTAGGGTGCCGCCGCCCAGATCCCGTACAGAGGTCTCGCCGCGTAGGGACCGTATGGCTTCCGGGTATCGAGCAGCGTGTCGCGCCAGGTGACGCTTCCGCGTCGGTCGAGATCCTCCATCGCGCGGCGCTGCACGGCGTCAATGCCACCCGCCGCGTACGCCTTCTGCTTGATGCTGTCGACCGCCGTCTGGACCGTCCGGGCAAACGAATTGCCCGTGAAGGGTGCGCCGGCCTTGACGCCGGCGCAGTCCTTGAGAAGTTCCGAATCTTCGGCCGTATAGGACCTGGGCGGGATCTGCAGCGCCCCGGCGTCGGGCACCGGACAGGCGATCTTCACCGCCACCGCGGGGTCCGTACCGACCTCTTCCGGCCGCAGGCCGCGCAGCCTGATCAGGCCGTTCGGGGTGCGTCGGTCATTGCCATATTCGTGGCAGCCGGCGCAGCGGCTGCGGAATATGCCTTCGCCGGCCGCCGCCAGATCGCGGTTGATTTCACCAAAGACTTCGGTGGGCCATCGCGGCGGGTCGGTGTAGTAAGCCAGCCATTCGAGGTCGTGCATGTTCTTGATCGGGATGGAGCTCTCGAACAGGGAATCGGTCCGAGCCGGATCGAGCACGACGGTGGCGCCGGCGCCAAGAGTCTCGGTGAAATTGCGCTCGATCACGGTGTTGGTGTCGATGGTCCACTCGATCCAGTCGTAGTCCTTGAACCCCCAGACGGGCGGGAAACGCCCTGGTTGCTCGCGGTAGGCATCGACTCGCTCCGGCGGCGAGGCCTTGCGCGACCAGAGCGGCGGGAACTTCACCGCCGCGTCGAGCTTCACCATGTTCGCCTTGTTGACCGTGAAGCCTCCGCCGGCATCGGCCTTGCGCAGGCGCGTGAACAGGAAGTTGCGCGTGCCATCGAACGCATCCAGGCGACCGAATCCCGACGTCGGATGCTCGGGATCGCGCTGCTCCTTGGCGGCGCGGATGACGGCGATCAATTCGAGGCGCGCATCGAGCCTGTCGCGGTGAAGCAGCACGTTCGCAGCGTAGTAGACGAGGGTCGCCGGACGGACGAACGGCGCGGCAACACCGTAGCGTTCGTAGTCCTGTCGTCCCAGGCGCTTCAGCGCCCGCCACAGCTTGCCGCCATTAGCCGTCGTCGCCATGAGCGCATCGACGGCCTGCGAATAGAAGAGCTGCATGTTGAACATGTTGGGAGCGCCGTCGACCCGGACGGCTTTGCCGCCATGGCGCAGCTCGCCGACATGACAGGCGGCGCAAGTGATGCCGACGAAATCCATGCCGAAGGTGAAAGGATTGGACGACACGACGAGGCCCACGGGCAGGCCATCCTGGCGAGCCGGGTCGGGCAGCAGGCCATAGCGCTCCAGGTTCTCGACGAAGGGCCTGGTGGATCCCGCGTCGGCAACGTCGACCGCCGTCAACAGGATCCAGGGCAGGATCTCCGACCCTTGCGAGAGATGGTAGTACCTTTCCTTCTGCTCAGGCGTGAGACCGTTGCGGTAATCCGCGACGATCGACTGGTCGGCGCGGCTCGGCTTGACCTCCATGGTGTCGTCGAACACGCCGCCGATCACGGGCACGGCGTAAAGGACGACGGCAAGCACATAGAGACCGACGACGGCCACGAGCAGCCAGGTCGCAAGGCGCTTCAATCTCATTGCGGTCTTCTCCTGCTCATGGGCGCGCCGCCCGCGGGCACACGAACACTTTCAGCGCGCCGAAGAGCGCCTTGAGATCGTACTGGGCCTGATAAACCGGCGGCGGCGCGGGGCCGCGCTTGAGCAGCACATGGATCGCTTCCCAGGCCGTACGCGCGGAATACTCGATGGTGAACGCCACATCGCGCGGAACCTCGACGTACTGGCCAATCAGGCCGAGGTTGGTCGAGCCCTCCGGGACCGGCGGGGGTCTGTCGGTGTGCCGGCGCGGCATCCAGATATTGTTCACGTAGGGCATGTCGCAGGGAATGCAGATCGATGACGCCAGGATCGCGTCCCGCTGCCGCTCGAACCGCAACTGCCGCAGCAGCTCTTCCAGGATCTCCGCGCCCGTGCATTCGTCCATGCGCTTCTGCACGAACTCGCCGATGCGTTCCGGATAGAGCCCGTAGCCCCACCAGACGTACGTCCCGGTTGGCTGGTCGATGACTTCCGGTTGGTGGAAGATCGACAGCGACAGCATCCACGGCGAGTCGATGAGGCTCACCAGCCCGCCGCGCCCGGTCTCGCTGCCGGTCAGCGCGGAGATCTGGTCGATGAACTCCGTGCCCGTCGTGGTAACCGTGAAGTTCACCCAATGCGAGTCGGGCACGCGACGCGCGCCGAAGAAGGCGTCGGGATTGCCGAAAGCGCGACGTCCCTCGGCCAGGCGCTTCCAGAGCGCCCACGACCGCCCGTCGCGCCGCAACCGCGGCGGCTGGGTCATCGATCCCACCGAGATGTCGGCGGCCTGCGATCCAAAGGTCAACAGCACGAGGTCGTCCGGCTCCACAGCGACCGAAGCAGCCGTCCCGTTGCATTCGTAGTCGAGCCGATTGACGGTCAGGCGGTCGGGCGTCGGCGCGAAGCCAACGTCGCGAACGAAGGTGTCGGTTTGGAAGGTCACGCCGCGCGAACGCAGCCACGCGACCAGCGGTTCGATGAACGCCTCGTATTGGTTCATGGGCGTGCGCAGGATGTGCGCCATGTCCGAGAGGTCGGGGAACAATTGCAGGGTGCGATTGAGGTAGCGCCGCAGCTCGGTGGCGCTGTGTTGCGGCAGCGACCCCATGATCGTCGAATAGATCAGCCAGAACTCGGTCGAGAAGAACGACGGGGAAAAGAATTCCTCGATGCGTCGCCCTTCCAGCATCGCTTCAGGCGTCAGGACAAGCCGGACAAGCTGGAAGCCGTCGCGCAAGCCCAGGCCGAAACGCGGGCCGTGCACGATGCGGCCGTTGCGATCGATGAGGCGCGCCAGGTCGAGGAACGGGTGGCGCTGGTTGAAGGTGAAGAATTCACCCTTCACCGAAACCGCCGGATCGCTGATGGAAGGAATGGCGCCCAGGAGTTCGAAAGTGCAGCGGAACTCGGCGTCGAAGACGGAACCAGGGAGGTTGTAACCGGCCGCCGCACTGCCGGTGAGAAAGAGACCACCGCCCATTCGCTCACTGGCCTCGTAGACGGTGATATCCTGGCCAGGCATGCCTGCGTTCCGGATGAGATAACCGGCTGCCGCCAGTCCGCCAAACCCGCCGCCGACGATGTGGGCCTTCATCCGTGTTCTCCGCGGGAAGCAACCACCGGTCGTAATCTTATCACAGGGAGAAGCCACCTGCAGACGGCCGCAACCCTTGGACCTAGAGTCGCGTCAGAAAACTCTTGGCAGAACCGACGCCCGTGGCCCGCCGGCAAACTCCCGTGGACCTTGTGCTATGCGTGAAACGGTCGAATGAGCTATCCTCGCAAGGCGTGCCGCATTCCGTCGAGGCCTGTAACCCGAGGAGAACCCGCATGCTTTCCAAGGAGGACAACGAGCTCATCACCCGCACCGGCCCCGGAACGCCGATGGGCAATGCGATGCGCCGCTATTGGCTCCCGGCCTGTCTGTCGAGAGAGCTCGCCGAACCGGACAGTGCGCCGGTGCGCGTCAAGTTGCTGGGCGAGGAGCTGGTCGCTTTCCGCGACACGGCGGGGCGCATCGGCCTGGTTGAGGAATACTGCCCGCATCGCGGCGTGTCACTTTATTTCGGACGCAACGAGGAATGCGGCCTGCGCTGCGTCTATCACGGCTGGAAGTTCGACGTCGGCGGCGCCTGCGTCGATCAGTTGAACGAGCCGGAGGAACTGCAGTTCAAGCACAAGGTGCGGCTCACGGCCTATCCGACCTGCGAGCTTGGCGGGATCGTCTGGGCCTATCTCGGCCCGGCCGACAAGATGCCGCCCTTGCCGAAATTCGCCTGGACCCAGGTGCCGGAGAGCCGGCGCCACGTCACCAAGGTCATCGAGGAATGCAACTACCTGCAGGCGCTCGAAGGCGGCATCGACACCTCGCACGCGCCGATCCTGCACCGGCTGCTGACCGACAACTCGACCCGCGGCGGCCTGAAGCCGTCCAACCCGTTCGTGCGCGGCAAGGCGCCGAACCTGCAGGTCGACATCACCGACTACGGCTATCTCTACGCCGGGGTGCGGCCGCTCGGCGACGCCGACATCCATGTGCGGACCTATCACTTCATCATGCCGTTCCATCAGATCCGGCCGTCGCGTTCGGAAAGCGGCTTGCCGACCGATGCCGGTCATATCTGGGTGCCGATCGATGACCATAACTGCATGGTCTACAACTGGATCTACAGCACCAGCGACGGGCCGCTGACCGCGGAAGACCGGCTCGAACGCGGGCTTGGCAACGGTCCGTTGCATGTCGATCCGAAGACCTTCCGGTCGTTCCAGAACCGCACGAACAACTACGGGCTCGACCGCGAGGTGCAGCGGACCGAGAGCTACACCGGCATCGACGGCATCAACCAGCAGGACCGCGCCCTGCAGGAAAGCATGGGCCGCATCGTCGACCGCAGCCGCGAGCATCTCGGCCCGGCCGACAAGGCGATCATCCAGGCGCGCAAGCTGTTGCGTGAAGCGGTGAAGGCGGTCGAAGCCGGCAGGCAGCCGCCCGGCACCGACACCAGCTACTACACGATCAAGGCTGGCGAGGACGTCTTCCCGCGCGATGCCGATTGGCACCAGGCTTTGGCGCCCGACATCACGAAGGACAAGATCCTGCAGACCGTCTAGCGGCTCAGAACATCTCCGGCGTGATCACGTTCTGCGGCCGCGGGCCGACCATGGCCGCGCGCATGGTCTCCGCCGACTTGACGCGGATGTCCTCCCACGCCTCGGGCGTGAAGAAGGCAGAGTGCGGCGTGATGATGAGCCGCCCCTCGCACCACGGCTCGCGCGCACGGTAGGCGCGCAGCAGCTCGGGGATGGGCTCGACCGGCGGCTCGACGGGCAGGACGTCGAGGCCGACGCCGGCGAGATGGCCGCGCTTCAGCAGGTCGGCCAGCGCGTCGACGTCGCAGATCGGGCCGCGCGCGGTGCTGACCACGATGGCGCCCTTGGGCAGGCGCTCCAGCATGGCGCGCGAGATCATGCCGCGCGTCTCGAGCGTCAACGGCGCATGGATGGAAAGCGTGTCGGTCTGCTCCATCAGCGCCTCGAGCGAGTTCACCCGCTCCACACCGACGCCGAGCTCGGTGCCGTTGGGCATATAGGGATCGTAGGCGACGACGCGGAACTGGAAGGCCTTGGCCCTGAGCGCCGCCGCCGTGCCGATGCGGCCCAGCCCGACGATGCCGAAGGTCTGCACGCCGTTGCGCTTCAGGAGCGGGTCGCGCACGTAGGACCATGGTGCGGGCTGTGGCCGACGCTGCGCCTCGAGGTGGAGCGCGATGCCGCGGCGCAGGGAGAGCGCCAGCGCCAGTGCGTGGTCGGCCACCTCGGTCGTGCCGTAGTCCGGCACATTGCACACCATGACCTTGCGCGCCTCGGCTGCCTTGCGATCGATCTTGTCGTAGCCAACGCCCATGCGCACGACGCAGCTGAGCTTGGGGAACTTGGCGAAGTGCTCGGCGGTCACGGCGTGGCGCAGCACCATCAGGCCATCGACATCGGCGCAGTCGCGCTCCTCGAGCTGCGACAGGTTGGTGACGTTCTTCCACACCACGCGCACGTCGGGCCCGAACACCTCGCGCTCGACCTTGTCGTTGTCGTACAGTTTCTCCGCGTACAGGACGGTCTTGACCATGCTTGGGCATCTCCTCCGTTTGGAGGCATCCTAGCAGGCGTCGGCCGCGCCTCCATGTCGACCGAGCAATGCCGGTCTCGCACTGCAGGGTGAGTGCCTTGACCGCTCGGATCGTGCAGCCGAGGCTTGCACGATGTCTGTTGCGACGCCGGCCCTGCCTGTCCGCACCGAGCGTCTTTGGGCGGCGCTGCTGGCAGCGACGCTGATGAACCTGCCGCTGGGCTCGGTCTATTCCTTCAGCGTGTTGTTGCGGCCGATCGAGCAGGAGCTCGGCATCCCGCGCTCGGCCCTGTCGCTGGTGTTCGGCCTGGCGACAGCGGGCTTCACGGTGGGGTCGGTGGGGGCGGCCTTCCTCTATCGCGTCGCGCCTGCGCCGGTCCTGGTTCTGGCGAGCGCGCTGGTCGCCGCCGCCGGCAGCGCGCTCGCGGCGACGGCGAGCGGGCTGCCGCAATTGCTGCTGGGCTATGGCGTGGTGTTCGGCACCGGCGGCGGCGTCGCCTTCATCCTGCTGCAGCAGGGCGTGAACATGCTGGTGCGACGCCGCCAGGGCCTGGTGAACGGCTACATGGTGAGCCTCTATCCCATGGGCGCCATGATCGCGACGCCCCTCTTCCACGCCTGCAACGAAGCCTACGGCTGGCGCACGACGCTGGGAGGCCTCGCGACCGTGCTGGTGGCCGGTGGGATCGCAGCGGCCCTGCTCGAACGGTATAGCGGGACGCGGCTGGTCGCGACGGCGGCAGCGGCCGCGACGACAAAGGGTCCGCCGCTGCTCGGCCCGACTTTCCTGAAACTCTCGGCGACGTTCTTCCTCGCCGCCTCAGCCGGCCTGATGGTGCTGAGCCAGGCACGCGAGATCGTGGCGACCTACGGCGGCGCAGCCACACTGGCCGTGACGGCGACGACGGGCATCACGGCCGCGATCGCGCTGGCGCGCATCAGCGGCGGCTGGCTGGTCGATCGCCTGGCGGTGCCGCACGTGATGTGTGCGGCGCACGCCGTGGCTCTGTGCGGCGGGCTGCTGCTGACCCTGCTGCCCAGTCCCGTTACCGCGGTCGTGGGCCTGGGCATGATCGGCCTGGGCTACGGCTTCGTCTCCGGCTCGACCGCGGGCGGCATCGGTATCTACTGGCGGGCCGCCGACTACGGCCGCGTCGCCGGACGCACCTACATCGCCTGGTGCCTGGCCGCTATCAGCCTGCCGGTACTGGCCGGTTACCTGTTCGATCTCACCCGCGCCTACGGCACGGCGGTGCTGATCGCGGCTGGCGCCAACGTCACGGGCATGGCGATGGCGCTGACGCTGCCGCGGCGCGGCTGGCGGGACGGAGGATGAGCGATCAGTCCGTGCCGGTCATCAGCGCGGCCTGGTCCTCCGGCGCATAGAAGAAGTCGCCTGGCCGGAAGTCGTGGCCGAGGTCGCCCAGCAGGCGGCGCTGGCGCGGCGTGCAGCGCTCGAACAGCGAGGCGTAGGGCGTGCCAAAGTCGTAGGCGCGCATGAACATCTGGCAGTAGTTGTAGAGGATCGTCTTGCGCGCCTTGCCGGAGCGGTTGGGCGATGGGCCGTGCCAGATCGCGTGCGGGAACACATAGGCGTCGCCTGCCTTGCCGAGCAGCGGCACGGCGCCCGGCATATGCGGGTTGGGAATGCGCTCAGCCCGTTCGGGGAAGGGCCGCAGGTGGCTGCCGGGGAAGACCGTGAAGTTGCCGCTGTCGGGCTCGGTGACGTCGGTCAGCAGGTACATGACCTTCACCGCCAGCGGCCGGCTGGTCTCGCTGACGCGGATCGCGCGCTGGGCCTCGCCGCCGTCGGTATGAGTGTAGCCGGGAAAGGTGTCGGTCGAGGCGCGCACGATCGCCTGGCTCATCGAGAACTGGATGTAGGGGCCCATCAGGTCGAGGATGAGGTCGAACACGCGCGGCCGGTCGATCAGGTCGATGAAGGCCTGGTGATAGGAGAGCAGGTCACGCCGATCCATGAAGGCTTGCGGATCGGGATCGGCATGATCGACCCAGGCATAGTGGCCGCGCGGCAGCTTGCCCGGTGCCGGCTCGTAGCCGGGCTGCATGCGCACGCGATCGATCTGCTCGGAGAAGAAGTCGACTTCTGCCGGACTGAGCACACCTTCGAGCTGCAGGTAGCCATCGACGGCCCACTGCTCGCGTTGCGCTTCGGTCAAAGCCCGTGTGGTGTTGGCCAGCATGCTGTCCTCCGTGAGGGATGCATTAAATCGCTCCCGGTCACTCCGCGTCCAGAGCATGGTCCGCCTAGCGATCATTGCTTCGTGCTGTCTGGCCGGTATTGTCGTCCGCGTAACGATCGGAGAATTGGCATGAAGCTCGCGGGAAAAATCGCTTTGATCACCGGCGGTTCACGCGGGATCGGTCGCGCCACGGCGCTCGCCTTCGCCGCCGAGGGCGCGGACATCGCCTTCTGCCACCTGGATGACGGGGCCAAGGCCGACGAGACGGCCGGCGAGATCCGCGCCCTTGGCCGGCGCGCCCTGCACCGCTCAGTCGACGTCGCCGATATCTCGGCCGGCAAGGCCTTCGCCGACCAGGCGGCCCGCGAGCTCGGGCCGATCGACATCCTGTTCAACAATGCCGGCATCAACGTGCGCAAGCCCTTCGACGCCTATACCGAGCAGGAGTTCGACCGGATCTTCGCCGTGCACGTCAAAGGCATGTTCTTCATGGCT
>JADHLS010000151.1 GCA_016780605.1 Reyranella sp. | reverse complement strand
GGGCCTCTGGCCCGCTCTTGATCATGATGCGGGCCAGAGGCCCGCGCTCCCTTCAAAGACTACGCCGCCACTACCAGCGTCGAGGCAAGCTGGCGCACCGTCTTCACCATGGCCATGGCCACCAGCTTGCCGGTCTTGCGGTTCTCCTCGCTGACCGCGACGTCCTCCATGAACCTGAAGCGCCCGAAGGCGCCCGTGGCCTCGAGCTCGACGACATGCGTGGTGATGCCGGGGTCGGCCACGATCACCACCCGCGTGGCGTCGAGTCCCAGGCCGGCGATGGCCGCCGCCGCCGAGATATTGACGTTCTGCGGATAGAGCCGCGCGCCCTCGCGCACCGGCCCGTCGAACACGGTGTGCGGCTCCGTGAGCGAATCGAGATCGACCAGCGTCTCGGCGATCGTGCCCTTCCAAGCCGACGGGTCCTTGCGCACTGTGACCGTGACGCTGTCGAGGCCGCCGACCGCCGCGCTGCTCAGGATATCGAGGGCGCCGATGCCGGCCGACGGCAGGATCAGGCGCTTGCCGTTGGCTTTCGCTGCCGCCAGCAGGCGATCGAACAGCGCGGTGTCGGTGAAGGCGCCGACCGAGGTCACCAGCAGGTCGGCGCCGCGTTCGAGCACACGCTGGCCGTGGGTGCGCACCGCCTCGTGCCCGGCGCATTCGGCGACGGCGTCGAAGCGATGCGCGAAGAAGCGGCCGGGCTCGTGCGTCAGAAGACCCTCATGGCGCGGTCGCTTCACCAGCGCGGCCACCAGGTCGAGGTTCTCTATGCTGCCGGCTTTCAGCGCCGCCTCGACATGCTTGCCGATGGCGCCGTAGCCGATCAGGCCGAGCTTGAGGCTCACGCGAGCCGGCGCTCCACCCAGCGCGCGAAGGCGATCAGCTGGTCGTCCTTGTTGCGCGGCCCGATCAGCTGCACCGAGAGCGGCAGGCCGAGCGGTCCGGCATTGAAGGGCAGCGCGATGCAGGGCATGCCCAGAAGCGTCCAGAACCGGTTGAAGATCGGATCGCCGGTATAGCCCAGGCCCGACGGCGCCTCGCCCCGGGCCGAGGGCGCCAGCAGGAAGTCGAAGCGGTCCCACGCCTCGTCGAGCTGGGCCAGCGCCGTGCGCTTGTGCTTGCGGGCGGCGGCATACTGGCGGCGACTGACGGCGTCGCCCTCGACCATCACGCCCTGCATCACCGGCGAGAAGAGATGGGAGAACCGCCGGCGCTCCTTGGCGTAGGCCTGCGTCGCCTCCTTGGTCATGATGCGATGCTGCGCCTGCATCAGGCCGGCCCACGAGTCCGGCGCCTTCCATTCGCGCACCCGGGCGCCGGCCGCACGCAGGGTGCGTGCCGCCTCCTCGATGTTCTTCCTGTTGTAGGGCTCGGCCAGGTCCCACCATGGCGTGCGCATCAAGCCGATGCGCGGCGGCTCGCGCACCGGATCGGCCGCGGCATGGCCGTAGGCGGCGCGGATCAGGGCGAGGTCGTTGGCTTCGCGGGTGAAGAAGCCCAGCGTGTCGAGGCTCGGCGAATAGGGCTTGATGCCGGTCATGTCGGCCCAGCCGAAGCTGCCCTTGTAGGCGACGACACCGTTGAAAGCGCCCGGCCGGATCACCGAGCCCGCCGTCTGCGTGCCATAGCCGACCGGCGCCATGAAGTCGGCGACCGCCGCCGCCGAGCCCGACGAGGAGCCGGCCGGCGTATGGCGGAGATTGTGCGGATTGTGGGTCTTGCCGGCATGAGCGCCGGCGAACTCCGTGGTCACCGCTTTGCCCAGCACAATGGCGCCCGCCTTCACCAGCTGGGTCACGCAGGCCGCATCCTTGCCCACGACATGGTCGCGGTAGATCGCCGAGCCGCAGGTCGTCGGCATCGTCTTGGTGGCGATGATGTCCTTCACGGCAAGCGGAATGCCGTGCAATGGCCCGGCCGGGCGGCTTCTCTTGTCCAGGATATCGGCCCGCTTGCGCGCGCCCTCGGGATCGAGCGCTTCCCAGGCATGGACCTGGCCTTCGCGCGCCTCGATGCGGTCGAGACAGGCCTCGACGAGATCGCGGGCTTTCAGCCGCTTCTCGGCCATGCGCAGCACGGCTTCGCTGGCCGAGAGCCGGTTGGGCGATTTCGCCATGTGTCTCTTCCCCCTTCAACGCGGTTCGGGCCATGATGGCCGAGCGGAGGCCCAAAAGGTAGTCCATGCCCGATGCCATCGATTTCTGGTTCTCGACCGGCAGCACCTACACCTATCTCACCGTGTCGCGGCTGCAGCAGGTCGAGGCGGCGACGGGCGTGCGCTTCAACTGGCGGCCGTTCAGCGTGCGCGCCCTGATGCGCGAGCAGAACAACATCCCGTTCGCCACCAAGCCGATCAAGACGGCCTACATGTGGCGCGACATCGAGCGGCGCGCGGCGATGTACGGTCTCGCGGCCAAGGTGCCCGCGCCCTATCCGTTGAAGGAATTCGACCTCGCCAACCGCCTGGCGTTGCTCGGCCTGGAGGAGGGCTGGGGCAAGGCCTACATCGTGGCGAGCTACCGCCGCTGGTTCGTCGACGGCCAGGAGCCGGCGCTGGAGCCCAACCTGTCGGCGAGCCTGAAGGAGGTCGGCCAGGATCCGGCGCGCGTCGTGCCGCTGGCCGAGGCCGACAAGGTCGGCAAAGTCTACACGGACGCCACCGACGAGGCGCGCCGGCTCGGCCTGTTCGGCTCGCCGACCTTCGCCGTCGATGGCGAGCTGTTCTGGGGCGACGATCGCCTCGATGACGCCCTATCCTGGTTAAAGCATGGGAGGCTCAAGTCATGAACCCGCCCTTCGTCGTGCAGAAGCTCGGCCACGTCGTGGTCAACGTCACCGACATCGAGGCCTCCAAGCGCTTCTATACCGAGGTGCTGGGCTTCAAGATCTCGGACATCTATGGCGGCGACAAGATGCCGGGCGGCATGGTGTTCCTGCGCTGCAACGGCGATCATCATTGCCTCGCTCTGGTCGGCGGCCTGCCGGCGGAAGGCGAGGCCAAGCGCACGCTGCATCACATCGCCTTCGAGCTCGCGACGCTCGACGAGGTGTTCCGCGCCCGCGATCACCTGAAGAAGCACGGCGCCCGGATCGTCTTCGAAGGCCGCCGCCGCGCCGGCTGCCAGGTCTCGGTCGAGTTCCTCGATCCCGACGGCCATCACCTCGAGCTCTACTGGGGCGTCGACCAGATCGGCACCGACGGCCGCTCCCGGCCCGAGGCGGAATGGCGCCAGACCCTGACCTTGGAGGACGCGGTCCGCATCGCCCCGCCGGGCCAGGACACGACGCTGCACGACAAGGCGCTGAGCGAGCGCGTCGGATCGAACTGAGGGATTGCCATGCCGAGCATCATGTTCCACGAGGGCAATCGCCGGCTACAGGACCAGTTCGACAGCCGGCGCATCTCTGACCGCCTGGAAGAGAAGCTGACGCGCCGTGCCTTCACCGAGCAGGACCGCGCCTTCATCGAGCAGTCGATGTTCTTCTTCCTGGCGACGGCCGATGCCGAGGGCCGGCCGGACTGCTCCTTCAAGGGCGGCGCGCCAGGCTTCGTGCGGGTGGTCGGGCCGGGCGAGCTGGCCTTTCCCGACTACGATGGCAACGGCATGTTCAAGAGCCTCGGCAATATTCTGGCGAATCCGGGCGTCGGCCTGCTGTTCATCGACATGGGCGAGAAGCCGCGCCGGCTACGCGTCAACGGCACGGCCAGCGTGAGCCGCGACGATCCGCTGATGCAGCGCTTTGCCGGCGCTCAGCTGCTGGTGCGCGTGCAGGTGCGGGCGATCTTCCCCAACTGCCCGCGCTATATCGTGACGCCCGGTGCCGGCGAGCCGTCGCAATACGCGCCGCGGCCGGACCACCAGCCGCCGGAGCCGGCCTGGAAGGGCTTCGACGACTTCAAGGACTACATCCACCCGCGGCAGCCGACGCCGCGAGGGGATTGAGGGCCGCTGCACGACGAAGATCCCTCCCAGCGAAGACGATGGGGCGGGAGGCGTTTTACAGTGCCTGCATCCTACGGCGACGTCGTCGTCGTATAGGTCACCGTCGGCTTCTTCGTCCCTTTGATCTTCTCGCGGAAGGTCTGGAAGGCCACGTACAGACCCGGGATCACGAAGATGCCGAGCGCGGAGGCTGCGATCATGCCGCCGAACACCGCAGTGCCGACGGCGCGCTGGGTAGCGGCGCCGGCGCCCGACGCGATGACCAGCGGCACCAGGCCCAGGATGAAGGCGAAGGAGGTCATCATCACGGCGCGGAAGCGCAGGCCCGCGGCGGTTGTGGCCGCCGTCACGATGTCCTTGCCCTTCTCGCGCTCCTCCATGGCGAACTCGATGATCAGGATCGCATTCTTGGCGGCGAGCGCGATCAGCACGACGATGCCGATCTGGGCGAAGATGTTGTTGTCGAGGCCGGTCAGGAACAGCGCAAGCACCGCGCCGAACAGGCCGACGACGACCGACAGCAGGGCGGCGATCGGGATCGCCGTGCTCTCGTAGAGGCCGACCAGGAAGAGGTAGGCGAACAGCACGGCGAGCGCCAGGATGAAGCCGGTCTGGCCGCTTGCCGCCTTCTCCTGCAGCGCCGTGCCGGTCCATTCGAAGCCGTAGCCGGCGGGCAGCGTCGACTTGGCGAGCCGCTCCATGGCGGCGATCGCCTGGCCCGAGGAGAAGCCGGGAGCGGGCGCGCCGTTCACGACGACCGAGCGCAGGTTGTTGTAGCGCACGATCGAGGAGGGCGCGGTCACCAGCTCGATGTTGGCCACGGCCTGTAGCGGCACCAGCTCGCCGTTGGACGAGCGGATACGCACGCGGAAGATGTCGTTGACGCCGCCGCGGTCGGGCGCATCGGCCTGCACCTTGACCTGCCAGACGCGGCCGAACAGGTTGAAGTCGTTGGTGTAGGTGCCGCCGAGCGTAGTCTGCATCGCCGAGAAGATGTCGGAGATGCTGACCCCCAGCTGCTGGGCGCGTTCGCGGTCGAGCTTGAGGTTGATCTGCGGCGTCGAGGCGGCATAGGTGGTGAACACGTTGCCGAGCTCGGGGACGGTTTGGGCCGAGACCATCATGCCCCGGGCGACGGCCGCGAGGTCGACCGGCGGCGCCCCCTGCAGTGACTGCACGACGAACTCGAAGCCCGACGAATTGCCCAGGCCCATGATGGGCGGCAGGTTGAAGGCGAAGACGTTGGCCGAGGCGATCTGGGCGAACGCCTTGTTCACCTCCTCCAGGGCCGCGAACACGGTCAGCGCCCTGTCCTTGCGCTCGGCGAAGGGCTTCAGCTCGACCACGACCAGGCCGCGGTTGGGCAGGTTGAGGCCGTCGAGGATGCTGTAGCCCGAGACGGTGAAGATGCTCTGCATCCACGGCTTGCCGATGATCGTCTGCTCGACCTCCTCGATCGACTTCAGGGTGCGGTTGGTCGAGGCGGCATCGGGCAGCTGCAGCTCGGCCATGAAGGCGCCCTGGTCCTCGTCGGGCAGGAAGCCCGAGGGCACCAGGCTGCCGATGCCGCCGGTCGCCAGCGCAAAGCCGCCGACCAGGATCAGCGCCATGAAGGTGCGGCGCGCGATCGGCGCCACCAGGTGGACGTAGCCGTCGCGGCTCTTGTCGATGCCGTTCTGCAGCCAGGCCATGACGCCGCGCGGCTTCTTGCGATGGCGCAGGATCAGCGAGCAGAGCGCGGGCGACAGCGACAGTGCGTTGATGGCCGAGATCACCATCGACACCGACACCGCGACCGCGAATTGCTGGTAGAGCTGGCCGGTGATGCCGGGGATGAAGGCCGTCGGCACGAACACCGAGAGCAGCACCAGGGTGATGGCGATGATCGGCGCAGTGACCTGGCCCATCGCCTTCTCGGTCGCCTGGGCGGGCGTGAGGTCGGGCTCGTGCTCGAGGATGTGCTCGACCGCCTCGACCACGACGATGGCGTCGTCGACCACGATGCCGATCGCCAGCACCAGCGCCAGTAGCGAGATGGTGTTGGCCGAGAAGCCCATCGCCAGCATGACGGCGAAGGTGCCGATCAGGGCCACCGGCACGGCGATGATGGGAATGAGCGTGGCGCGGAAGTTGCCGAGGAAGATGAAGACCACGATCGCCACCAGCACGAAGGCTTCGACCAGCGTGTGGATCACGCTCTCGATGGTGGCCTCGACGAACACCGTGGTGTCGTACATGACGTTGTAGGAGACATCGTCGGGGAAGCGCGATTCCAGCTCCTTCATCGCCTTGCGCACGCCCTGGGCGGTGGCCAGCGCATTGGCGCCGGGCAGCTGGTAGATCTGAATGCCGGCCGCGGGCTTGCCGTTGTAGCGGCCGATCGAATCCATCGTCTTGGCGCCGAGCTCGACGCGGGCGATGTCCTTGATGCGCACCAAGCCGCCATCGGGCCGGGCGCGCACCACGATGTCCTCGAACTCGCCGGTCGTGACCATGCGGCCCTGGGTAGTGATGTTGAGCTGGAAGCCGACATCGTCGAGCAGCGGAGCGGCACCGATCAGGCCGACCGCGGCCTGCACGTTCTGCGCCTGGACGGCCTTCACCACGTCGTCGGCGGTGATGTCGAGGCTCGACATGCGGTCGAGGTTGAGCCAGATGCGCATCGAGTAATCGAGTGCACCGAACAGCGTGGCGTCGCCGACGCCCGGCACGCGGCGCAGCGCGTCGAGCAGGGTGATGGTCGCGAAGTTGCTGAGGAACAGCCCATCGCGGCTGCCCTTGGGCGAATAGACCGCCACGACCTGCAGGAGCGACGAGGACTGCTTCTTGGTGGTGACGCCCAGCCGCTGGACCTCGGGCGGCAGCAGCGCCAGCACGGCGTTGACGCGGTTGGTGACGTTGACGGTGTTGAGGTCGGGGTCGGAGCCGACCTGGAAGCTCACGGTCAGCGCGTAGCTGCCGTCGCCGCCCGAGGTCGACTTCATGTAGATCATCTTCTCGACGCCGTTGACCTGGCCCTCGATCACCTGGGCCACGCTCTCCTCGACCGCCTGGGCCGAGGCGCCGGGATAGGTGGCGGTGACGCGGACCTGCGGCGGCACGATGTCGGGGAACTGCGCCACCGGCAGCGCCGTCAGGGCGAGGAGGCCCGCGATGGTGATGACCGTCGAGACGACGAAGGCCAGCCGCGGCCGGCGGATGAACAGCGACGAAATGGTCATGGGGTCAACTCGGGCGCTACTGCTTGGCCTGGGCGGGGCTTGGCGGCGCGAGCGTGGGCGACACCGTCATGCCGTCGCGGATGCGCTGCTGGCCCTGGATGACGACCTTCTCGCCGGCCTTCAGGCCTTCGGTCACGACCAGCATGCCGTTGCGCACGATGCCGGTCTTGATGCGGCGGAGCTGCACCACGTTCTTGTCGTCGACGACGAAGAGATAGGGGCCGGTCTGGTCGAGGGCGACCGCCTGCTGCGGCACCGCCACCACGGTCTGCGGCTTGCTCTCCTCGATGATGACACGGACCGTCTGGCCGTCGGTCAGCAGGTTGTCCTTGTTGTCGAAGGTGGCGCGCACGATCTGGCCGTCGGTCTTGGGATCGACCGTGATGTCGATGAAGTCGAGCTTGCCCTTTTCGCCGAAGATGCTGCCGTCGGCGAGCTTCAGGCGCACGACCGGAGGATCGCCTTTTTGGGCGTCGCGCTTGGCGTCGAGAAGCTCGCGCTGCGTCACCGGGAACAGCACGCGGATGGGGCTCTCGCTCACCACCGTCGCCAGCACGCCGGAATCGGGGCTGACGAGATTTCCCGGCGAGAAGGCGGCACGGCCGATGCGACCTTCGATCGGCGAGCGGATGGTGGTGTAGGAGAGCTGGATCTCGGCGTCGCGCAGCTGGGCGCGGGCGTCCTCGAGGTTCGCCTTGGCCTGGAGCTGCTCGGAGAGGCGCTGGTCGTAGGTCTGCTTGGTTCCGGTGTTGGTGCGCAGCAGCTCGGTCGCGCGCTGGAGCTGCAGGTCGGCGTTGGTGAGCGCGGCCTGGGCGGAATCGCGCTGGGCGGTCTTCTGGTCGACGGCCGCCTGGTAGGTCTCGGGCTCGATGGTGAAGACGACCTCGTCTTTTTTCACCATGTCGCCGTCGTTGAACTTGCGCGGACCGAGGAAGCCCTTCACCCGGGCGCGCAGCTCGACCTTGTCGACGGCGGCGGCCCGGCCGATGAACTCGGACCGATCGGCGAGCGGCATCACTTCGGCGGCCTGCACCAGGACGGCAGGCGGCGGCCCTCCCTGCTGGGCCGCTGCCTCGACACCTGAAAAGGCCGTGGCAAGGGCCGTGACAAAACACGCCGCGAGGAGCGCTGCTATGGTTGAGCGCCGTTCACACATTGTCTTCGTCCCCGCCCGTAGTAACCTACGAACACTGCCTTAATTCGACAAAGCGGTCACGGGCTTTCCGACCGCGGTGGAGAAAGGAGCTGCAGTGGGTGTAATGCGGTGCATGGTGTGCGTGCTGTCGCTGGCGCTGGTTGTCGCCGCGTCGCTTGCGTCGTTCGATGCCTCCGCCCAGAGCCGCAGCAGCTTCGCCAATCCCGCCGAGTACGACAATTATCACGCTGCGCTCAACAACCGCGATCCGGCCAAGCGGGCGACGGCGATGGAAGTGTTCGTCGCCTGGTATCCCAACAGTGTCCTGCGCAACGAGGCGCTCGAGCATGCCATGGCCGCTTGGACCGCGGCCAAGGAACCGGCGAAGGCCGACTTCGTCGCCGGCAAGCTGCTGCAGCTCGATCCCGACAACCTGCATGCGTTGGCCAACCGCGTCTATGCCGGCCGCACCAGGGCGGTGCAGGGCGACAAGGCGGCGATCGCGCCCATGGTCGCCGCGGCCGAGCGCGGCGTCACGGCGTTGGCGGCATGGCAGAAGCCGGCCTCGCTTGACGATGCCGCCTTCACGCAGACCAAGCAGCAGATGAGCGCGGTGTTCAACGGCGCGCTGGGCTACGCCGCGCTGCAGGCCAAGGACTACGACAAGGCACGGCTCTACTATCGCGAATCGGTGGCGGCCGATCCGGAGAACCTGCAGGACGTCTATCAACTCGCGGTGTCGCAGCTCGAGGGCACGCCGCTCGACGCGCTGGGCTTCTGGTTCGCCGCACGCTCGATCGCGATTGCGCGCGCCGCCAGGAACGACACCGCCGCCAACGACATCGACCGCTATGTACGTTCGCGCTACCGGCTCTATCGCGGCAGCGAGGAAGGGTGGGACCAAGTGCTGGCGCGCGTCGTCGCCGGCGAGCGCGCGCCGCCC
>JADHLS010000150.1 GCA_016780605.1 Reyranella sp. | reverse complement strand
GTCGCCGGCTGTGGGGCCAGTATCGCGCCGGCACCTTCTCGGAGACCGACATCGAGCAGGTGAGCGAGCGGCTGGCGCCGACCAAGGGCACCTGCATGGTGATGGGCACGGCCAGCACCATGGGCTGCATCGTCGAGACGCTGGGCATGGGCCTGCCCGGCAGCGGCTCGATCCCGGCAACGCACTCCGATCGCCTGCGCGTCGCCGAGGCGAGCGGCCGGCTGGCCGCCGAGATGGCGAAGAAGCAGGGCCCGCGCGCCAGTGAGATCATGACGGCCGGCGCGTTCCGCAACGCGCTCACCGTGCTGCAGGCGATCGGCGGCTCGACCAATGCGCTGGTTCATCTGACCGCGGTGGCGCGGCGGCTCGGCATAAACATCGAGCTCGAGGAGTTCGATGCGATCGGCCGCAAGGTGCCGGTGCTGGTCGATCTCAAGCCCTCGGGCGATCACTACATGGAGCATTTCCACTGGGCCGGCGGCAACTCGCGCCTGATGAAGGAGATCCGCAAGCATCTCGACGAGAAGTGCCTGACCGTCTCGGGCCGCAGCCTGAAGCAGGTGATCGACGCCGCCGAGATGGTGCCCAACCAGACCGTGATCCGTACGCCGAAGAATCCGATCAAGCCGACCGGCGGCATGGCGGTGCTGCGCGGCAACCTCGCGCCGCGCGGCGCGGTGATCAAGCATGCCGCGGCCTCGCCCGCGCTGATGACCCACACCGGCCGCGCCGTGGTGTTCGATTCGCTGGAGGATCTCGCTGCGCGCGGCGATGATCCCAACCTCGACGTCAAGGCCGAGGACATCCTGGTGCTGCGCAATGCCGGACCGAAGGGCGCCCCCGGCATGCCGGAGGCGGGCTCCTTCCCCATCCCCATGAAGCTCGCGCGGGCCGGCGTGAAGGACATGATCCGCATCTCCGACGCCCGCATGAGCGGCACCGCGTTCGGCACCATCGTCCTGCACGTGGCGCCCGAATCCGCCGTCGGCGGGCCGCTGGCCCTGGTCAAGACAGGCGACCGCATCACGCTCGACGTTCCCAAGCGCAAGCTCGAGCTGCATGTCGACGCCAAGGAGCTGGCGGCGCGCCGCAAGAAGTGGATGGCGCCGGCCGCGCCCAACGGCAGCGGTCGCGGCTATACTGGCCTCTTCCACAAGGAAGTGCTGCAGGCCGACGAGGGCGTGGACTTCGGCTTCCTGGGTCCCGCCAAATCGTGACCGACGCGCCGCTCCCTGGCATCTCCGTCGTCGTCACCTGCTACAACTGCCGGGACTATATCGGCGACGCCATCCGTTCGGTGGCGCGCCAGACGCTGCGCGATTTCGAATGCGTCATCGTCGATGACGCCTCGACCGACGATTCCGCCCAGGTGGTGCAGCGCACGCTCGACGAGCTCGCCGATCCGCGCTTCAAGTTGATCCGTCTCGACAAGAATGTCGGCCAGACCGGCGCCACGCGGCGCGGGCTCGCGGCGACTCGCGCGACCTTCGTCTGCTTCCTCGATTCCGACGATCTCTGGAACCCCGACTTCCTCGAACGCCATCTCGCCGCGCATCTGAACGAGTCCTACGCCGTGGGCTTCACCGCCTGCAATGCGCGGCTGATCGACGGGCAAGGCAAGCTGATCGCAGGCTGCGTCTACTGGTTCGGCAAGGAGCGCGCCAGCGCCGACCGCGATCGCGCCTTTGCACCGATCGATCCCGCGCGCGTTCCCAAGGTCGACGTGACCAACAACACCGCGCACTGGGAGAAGCAGACGCCCTATCGCCTCTACACCAGGCGCGTCGTGCACTGGGTATGGGTCAGCACCTCGTCGATGATGTTCCGCCGCTCGTTGATCGATCTTGTTTTCCCTGACGATGATGAAACTTTTCGCCTGCACATGGACTTCTATGTCGTGGTCATGGCGCAAATGGTGGCCGGCTCGCTGCTGATCGATGAGGCGCTCTATGCCTATCGCCTGCACGGCAAGAACGGCGCGGCCGACAATCCGGTACTCGGCGGACGCTTGCATTTGTCCAGTCGCAACTGGGGAAACACCTATACGGTGATGCTGGACCGGATGCTTTCCGCCATGCAACGCGGGCGCGAAAGATTCATAGGCGCACTCGGAGAACGCCAGTACCAGTGCATGCTGCTGCGCATGATGGCGGCGCGGGCGGCGTGGCCCCAGTCGTGGCTGCTGGTGGCGCGAAGCTGGCTCGTCTGAGCCGTCTGCGTTACAATAATCCTGGGTGGGTGATTTCTGAGTACCGGGGAGAGCGCACGTGCGTCGTCTCAGGCAGCTCGCTTGCGTGCTGTTGTTCCTGTTCGGTCTGGCCAGTCCCACCCTCGCCCAAGGTCCGGTGAACGCGACAGCCGACCAGGAGCGCGAGTACGACGCCGCCTTCCAGGAGATGCTGCGCAAGCCCGCGGATCTCGATGTCCTGTTCAAGTTCGCCACCATCGCCACCAAGACCGGCGACTATGAGGGCGCGATCTCGGCCCTTGAGCGCATGCTGTTGGTCAATCCCGACCTGCCGCGCGTGCGCCTCGAGCTGGCGGTTCTCTACTATCGCCTGGGCTCGTATGAGATAGCGCGCACCTATCTCGAGACCGTGGTCGCCACGGCGAACATCCCACCCGAGGTGAAAACGCGCGCCGAGCAATATCTGGCGGAGGTCAACAAGCGCAACAGTCGCTCGCGCTTCGTCGGCGAAGTATTCGCCGGCGTTCGTTATCAGTCGAACGCCAACCTCGGCCCGCCGACGTCGAACGTCATGCTCGCCGGCCAGACGGTCAATCTCAACCAGCAGGCCGTCGGCACCGCCGACTGGGGTGTCGTGGGCTCCGGCTACGTTCGCCACATCTACGATCTCGGCACCCAGGATCGGGGCCAGCTCGAGACCCAGCTCACCGGCTACGCCAACCGCCAGTTCCAGGTCTCGCAGGCCAACGTGTCGCTCCTCGACCTGAGCTCGGGGCCGCGCTTCCAGGCCTTTCAGGGCATATTCGAGGACATCAGCATCAAGCCGATGGGCCTGCTGAGCTTCATCTGGGTCAACGATCAGCCGTACTACGGCAGCTACGGCTCCGCCGTCGAGGTCGGCTCCCTGCTGACCAGCAAGCTCCGCAACACGTCGTTGGTCAGCTACCGGCGCCTGCTCTATCAGGACAGCTGGTACCTGCCCGCCAACAACGTCTATACAGGCAATGAGTATTCGGCCAACACGACGTTCCAATATGCGTTGACCGACGTCGTGGCGATCTTTGCCAACACCAACATCCAGCGCTTCCTGGCGGACAGCTTCCAACAGTACAGTTACCTGGTGGGCGGCGTCGGCGGCGGCATGCAGTTCCGTTTCCCCGATCCCCTGTTCAAGAGCGACCTGCCCTGGACCATTTCGCTCTCGGCCAACGTGCAGTGGTGGGGCTACGACCAGGCCGATCCGATCGTCGATGCCACGACCGTGCGCCAGCAGAACGATACGATCCTGAACATAACCCTCGGCATCCCCTTCGACGATCGCACGACTCTGACGATCTCGGGCGGCCGCTTTGTGCGCAACGCCAACATTCCGCTCTACAGCTTCGAGAACAACAGCTTCCTGATGGGCGTGAGCTGGCGCTTTTAGGCGGCGCCAGGCACGCGCGTTGCAGAAATGCAACTATTTGTCATGTGGGGAGACGCCTCCAAGCCCTGCCGGCAAAACGACATATTCCTCGATCTATCATTGTCGGTGCGGTGAATGACGGTTACCGTGCTTGGTAGGGGTATCAAGCTCGCATTCCCACGGGTGGGTGTTGCAGGGACTGGCCGCCAAAACGGTCAGGGATGAGAACCTCATGGTAAAGCCTACATTCGTGCGAGGCGCCCTGTTTGGCGCCACGGCGCTGGCGATCATGACTTCGCCTCTTGTCCTCCGCGACGCCGCGGCCAAGGTCGGCGTGACGTCCGCGACCGACGGCGATCCGCTCGGCAAGCCGCCGCAGGAGGCCGAGCGCGTGCTGCGCATCGGCATCGACGTGCAGGCGAACGAGCTCATCACCACCAATGCCAACGACCGTGCCCATCTCGTCTTCCTCGACGGATCGTCGTTGACGGTCGGCCCCAACGCCCAGATCACGATCGACAAGTTCGTGTTCGATCCCAACACCAAGACCGGTGAGCTTGCGATCAGCGCCAGCAAGGGTGTGTTGCGCGTGGTCGGCGGCAAGATCAGCAAGAACACGCCGATCATCATCACGACACCGTCGAGCTCCATCGGCATCCGCGGCGGCATCAGCATCCACGATGTCAGGGAGCGGCGGACCGATTCGATGTTCGTGTTCGGCAAGGACATGGTCGTGACAAGCGGCGGTCAGACGCAGACCGCGACACGCCAAGGATCGATGATCACCGCGAATCTCGGGGGTCCATTGAGCCCGCCCGTGCTCGTCCCGGTTGGCGGGATGAACGGGTCGCTGGCCCAGCTCGAGGGAAAGTCCACCCCATCCGGAAGTTCGAGTAGCGGCGGTGGAGGTGGCGCAGGCAGAAACGCCGATCAGTCCCTGAGAGCCTCCGGCTTTACCGCCGTCAACTCGAACCAGGCACCGCGCATCATAGCGCCGGGCGTGCCGGACAACTTCGGGTCGGGCCCGGGCCCACGCAATCGAAATGCGAACGAGACGATCGTCACGGCGCTGACCAACGCCAATCTGTCGGTGCACCAGCAGGCCATCCAGCAGCAGCAACAGGTGCAGCAGCAACTGGCGCAGCAACAAGCGCAAGATCAGCTACTGCAACAGCAGCTTGCCGCAACGTCGCTGCCACCGGCGCCAACCACAATACCACCAATCAACACCGCGGCAACGGGAGGGCCAGCGGCCGGCACACCGCAGACATTCAATCTGCCGCTCACAGGGACGGTGACCTACACCGGCCAGACGCTCTTCTCCAACGGGGTTGTGGCGGGAACCTACCAGAGTTCCTGGGACTTCGCCGCTCGCAGCGGCCAGTTCGCAGCATCGTTCGACGGAGCGCAGTTCCGGGGTGGCACGGTCGGCAACGGCAACAGCGGAACGTTCAATACCCGGGGCCCGGTGCAGTCGAGCAACACGAACCGCAGCATCACGCTCAACGGCGCGTTCTATACGTTTGGCAATGCGACTGTCCCGCAGTTTCAGGCCGGCAACCTCAATGTGAATGGCCGCGACCTGAACGGGCGCCCGTATAATGCCAACGGTGTTTTCTACGGCCAGCGCTAGCGGCGCAGCAGCGCGCCGACGACGAAGTCCGCGATACTCGTGACGTCATCGCGACGGAACCACGGCAGCTTCTCGTTGGCTGCCGGCGGGTCATCGCAAGCGATGGCGACGATGGTGGGGTCCTTCGGCGCCATCGACTCGCCGCCGGCGCGGACCTCGATCTTGGGATGCGGCTCGCGCTTGTAGCCTTCGATCACCACCACGTCGGCCGGCGAGAGCCGCGCCAGCACCTCCGCCAGGGTCGGCTCCTCCTGCTCGCGCATGATGGCATAGCGATGACCACCGACGACCGCGACCTCGGTGGCGCCGGCCTGGCGATGGCGCCAGGAATCGCGGCCCGGCTGGTCGACGTCGACCGAATGGTGGGCGTGCTTGACCGTGTTGACGCGCAGTCCGCGGCGTACCAGCTCGGCCACCAGGCGCTCGACCAGCGTGGTCTTGCCGGCGTTCTTCCAGCCGGTGACGCCGATGACCTTGTTGCTCACGCCGCGACTTGGCCGGCGTAGACGGTGAGCCGGCCGTTGCGCACGAAGGCGGCGAGCGTGATGCCCGCCTGCTCGGCGGTCTCGATAGCGAGCGAGGTCGGCGCAGACACCGCAGCGATCGCCGCGGCCTGCAGCGCCGCCGCCTTGTGCACCATCTCGTAGGAGCAGCGGCTGGTCACCACCACGAAGCCGCCGGGCGCCACGGGCCCCGTGCGGGCAATGGCGCCGCCGAGCTTGTCGAGCGCGTTGTGGCGGCCGACATCCTCACGCACCGCCACCAGGGTGCCGTCGGCCCGCGCCCAGCCCGCAGCGTGGGTGGCGCCGTTCGCCTTGTTGATGCGCTGGTGCGCGGGCAGGGCGGCCATCGCCTTCTCGATCGCCTGGCGCGACACCGGCGCAGGGGCGGCGGCCACCGTCACGGGCCGCATCGCCTCCTCGATGCTGTCGACGCCGCACAGGCCGCAGCCGGTGCGCCCTGCCAGCGTGCGGCGGCGCTGCTGGAGGCCCGCCATGCGCTGAGCGGCGATGTCGAGGCGCACCTCGATGCCGCGGCCGACCGGCTCGACCTCGATGTCGTAGATCTCCGACGGCTTCGCGACGATGTGCTCGGTGAGCGAGAAGCCGCGGGCGAAATCCTCGAGATCGCAGGGCGTGGCCATCATCACAGCATGGCTGATGCCGTTGTAGACCAGGGCCACCGCCACCTCCTCGGCGACGATCTCGTCGAGCGCCTCGCCGCCGGTGGCGGTCAGGCGTTGGGCGGTGCGATGGATCGATCCGTCGGTCATTGCGCGACTTCGTCGATGCGCAGGTGGCGGCCCTTGCGGTCGAAGAAGCGGCCGCGGTTGAGCGCGAGCGGGTCGGCCTTCACGTCGGCCTCGACCTCGCCGAGCTTGCGCCGCGCCGCGGCATCGGGCAGCGGCCCGCCGGCATGGCCAAGGCCGACGAAGAAAGCGACGCCGTCCCATGCCGCACCGGCGCGGTCGAGCAGGTCCTTCATGCCGCGCCAGTCCATGTCATCGCCGATCAGATGGGCATAGGTCGATTTCAAGGGAACCACCTCGTCGCCGGCAATGCGCACCAGCACGATGAAGATGGTGAACGGACCGGTATCTGCAAACTGGGCGTGAAGCCACTGCTCGAAATCGGTCTTCATCTAGAACTCGACGAGCGGCGTGGGCGGCATGTAGCGCTCGAAGACCTGCAGGAAGGGCTGGCCACGTTCGGCCTCGTACCAGGCCTCGAAGGCGCGGAACGCCGCGATCGGATCGGCGACCGGCGGCTCGGCATCCGTCTCCTCAGCGGCAACGGGATGGGCCTCGGCATGCAACGCCTCGGCAATCGGGCGCAGCCAGTCGAGCAGCGGCCTCGCCCCCTCGCCCAGCTCGCCAAGGTCGTTCTCGATCCAGCCGATGTCACGAAACAGGCTGACGAGCTGACGCTCGACGGCGCGCTCGCGGTCTGGCTCAAGCGCTGCGATACGCGCCATGTCGCCTAACGCGCTCAGCCGGCGCCAGGCAAAGGCGCGCAGGCGCTCGGCTTCCTTCAGCTGGCTTTCGACGCTGGCGCGCACCGCGCGCTCGGCTGCCTCGGCAGCCGTGCAATCGGCTTGCAGGCGGGCGATCAGGCTATCGGCCAATGGTGGAGCGGGGGACGGCATGGCGGCCCAAGTTGGACCGCCCGACTGTCCCCCGCAAGCACCCGGCGATGGCCTATCTGGCGGCCTTACTTGACGGGCTTCAGCTCGAGCGCGCCGACGCCGGCGGCGATGTTCAGGCCGATGCTGCCCTCGACACTGACCGGCTGGAGGGTGACCTGGCTGCCGCTGCCGCCCACCAGAACGTTGGCGCCGGCGCCGACGCCCACAGCGGCACCTGCGGTGGCGCCGGCATAGATGCCCGCCAGCGCGCCTTTGGAAATGTTGCCCGGCGCGAACACCAGCCAGACCATCTGCGCTTCCTTGGTGAAGCCGATGTCGACGCCGTATTTGTTGATGCTGCCGGCATAGCGCTCGGCGACGCCGTCGGTGCGGGTGAACAGGCAGCTGATGTCCTTGGACGAGCCGAAGACGAAGCCCACGCCGCCTGCGACATTGCAGGTCAGCGATCCGACATTGACGCCCGAGCGGCCTTTCGCCTGCGGCGTGCCCGGCGCGGCAGGAGTCTGGGCGCTGGCGGAAACGACAGCGCCAACGAGCAACGTCGCGGCACTCGCCGCAGCCAAAATCGATCGCATCATGAGGATCTCCCTTTACTCAAGAACGCGCCTGCATGTCCGCGGCGCCGACGACAACCTAACCAGAAGGTCAAGGCTGCAAGATGGCAGTCGGCGCAGCGGCTTCGCCCTGGCCGGCTGTGGGTTACTTTTGCGCAGACGGTAAGGTGGTCGTAAGCCACAGCGGCGAGAGTGGCAAGGAAGAACCGGGGAACCCTCTTCCTCCGGTTCGACCGCCCTCCTCCCTGAAGCAACCTGAGGCGGTCGCGACGGCGCGGGATTTCGGTCTCGCGCCGTTTGCGTGGTGGGATGTCGAGGCTTCAGTTCGCAGTCTGGCCGCGAGCCCTCATGACAAAGCCCATGGCGCGGAATTCCGAATCCTTCTGGATGCGGGCGACCACCTTGGGATCACCGTCGCGATTCATGACCTCGATCAGGGCGTCGGTTTCGGGCGTGCAGGCGAGTGCTGCCGCGCTGGCGAGCGCGGCGGTGTCGACGCTCGTCGTCCCCTCGGCGGCGGCGTGCCTGGCAAGACAGGCATCGCGCGCCTTGTAGGCGTCATTGATCCTGCTCTGCAGCCGGCCATCGCTCAACGTGTGATATGCCCCTGCACAGGCTGTGAGCGGCAGGGCGACGAGAACGACAGCGATTCGCATGGACCAGATCCGGCAAGTCATCGAGGCAGGCCATTCTATCCATTGCGACGGCATTGGATATAGGCTTGACGCCGCAGCGCTGCTGTTGAAGGTAGCTTTTGGAGATCGTCGTCCGAGGCCTTGATGCGTGTCTTTCTTGCCCTGTGGAGCCTTTTCCTGCTCACCGCCTGCGAGGGAAGCTTCGTCCGCCCCAGCAGCCTCGGACGCAAGGTCGGAATCGAGCGCAGCTACGAGGCGCGCGACGCCTGCCTCTCGCGCAACGCCGCCGCCGAGAGCACCAGCACGACCGACTTCGCCACCGCTGCCCAGGCCGTCGCACTGGCCTGTCAACCCGAGACCGACAAGCTGATCGTGGCGTCCGACCAGACCGGAGACGCGAAGATCGCCGCCTCCATCCGCAAGGACACCGAGTTCAGGGCGATGAAGTACGTCCTGCAGGCGCGCGGCCAGGCCCTGTTCTAGGCTGGAAGGCGTTGGCTTCCGCCTCCCGCCACGCACGCACACCGTCGGTGACTCGGTCGTAGAAGTTCTCCGGCCCAACGACCGCCTCAATACCGGCAAGCCGCATGTCCTCGCGCACCTCGTCGCGCACACGCGCGAAGGCGAGGGTTATGCCCTGGCTGTGCAACTCATTGAGCGCCTCCCGCAGCGCGTCGAGGGCGGTGCTGT
>JADHLS010000149.1 GCA_016780605.1 Reyranella sp. | reverse complement strand
GGCCGAGCTGGCGCCCGGCGCCACGCCGCTGCAGGCGCGCTTTGCCATCCTGTCCAACGTCAAGGGCGTCAAGGTCGTGTCCGGCGACACCACGCTCTCGGGCATCCGCCAGGGCCTGGCGGCGCTGCTCGACGGCATGCTGGCCCTGGTCGTGCTGATGTTCGCCGGCACCGCGCTGATGGTGAGCGTGCTGTTCTCCGCCATCGTCACCGAGCGGCGCGGCGAGCTGGGACTCCTGAAGGCGATCGGCGCGCGGCGCGCGCAGGTGCTGGGCGTGCTGGTGATCGAGGCCGTGCTGGCGACCGGCCTGGGCGGGCTCCTGGGCGTGGTGCTGGGGCTGCTGGCGATGCGCCTCTTCGAGCGCTCGCTGGTCTATTACCTCGAGAATGTCGGCCTGCCCTTCCTGTGGGTCGACCTGGCGCGCACGAT
The DNA here is from genome assembly GCA_016780605.1 of Reyranella sp. Lineage (GTDB taxonomy): Bacteria > Pseudomonadota > Alphaproteobacteria > Reyranellales > Reyranellaceae > Reyranella. The sequence goes on along the minus strand of JADHLS010000149.1, from coordinate 8,838 downwards.
CGCCTTTGCCGCCGGCGCGATCGTGCTCGCCTCGGCCATCGGCGTCGCGGGCGTGCTTTATCCGGCGTGGGCCGCGAGCCGGCGCGATGCCTACGACCTCGTGCGCGGCGAGGCCTGACCGTGCTGTCGTGCCAGGCCTTGCGCAAAAGCTACGTCACCGAGCGCGGTGAGGTGCAGGCGGTGGCGGGGATCGACCTCGATGTCGAGAAGGGTTGCTACGCCGCCATCATTGGCCGCTCGGGCTCGGGCAAGTCCTCGTTGATGGCGATGATGGGTGGCCTCAGCCGGCCGACGGATGGCACCGTGACGGTCGACGGCATCGACATCTGGCGCCTGTCGGACGACAAGCTCGCGGCCTTCCGCAACCGCCGCATCGGCTTCGTCTTCCAGTTCGCGAGCCTGCTGCCGACCTTGCGCCTGGTCGACAATGTCGCCCTGCCGGCGATGCTGGGCAGGCGCGGCGATGCCGACATCTACGGCAAGGCGGCGATGCTGCTGTCGCGCATGGGGCTGCGCGATCATCTCGACGCCTATCCGTCGGAATGTTCGGCCGGCGAGCAGCGCCGGGCGGCGATCGCCCGGGCGCTGATCAACGATCCCGTCCTGCTGCTGGCCGACGAGCCGACCTCCGACCTCGACGAGCAGACCGAGATCGAGCTCATGGACGAGCTTCTGGCGGTCAATCGCGAGCTCGGTACGACCTTGCTGCTGGTCACCCACAATCTGGCGCTCGCCGAGCAGGCCGAGCAGATCGTCCATATCGCCGGCGGCCAGATCGTGGAAGACGAGCGCGCGTCATGAATGGCAAGCGGCCCGATCTCGCCAAGCTGACGCCGCCCGAGAAGGACGCATTGATCCGCGACCTGTGGCGGCAGGTGGCGGCCGGGCAGTCCGAAGCGCGACTGCTGCGCCGCCGGTTGGGCATCGCCGAGCAGGCGAGCGAGAAGGGCGAGAGCGCCCTGCTCGAGAAGCTGCGGGAAGCCGCACCGCGGCGGCCGGTCGAGCCGCCCGCGGGCTTCGCGGTGAAGCTCGGCCGCGGGCTGCGACTCTGGCGGTCGCCGGTCGTGATGGGCACTGCGGCCATCCTGTGTGCGGCCTTCGCGATCGACGGCGGCATCGGCATCTGGCAGCAGCGCGCCCTGCTGCAGCAGCGCCAGGCGCGGCTCTTGCTCGAGCACGAGGCGCGGAGCTCGCTCTATGTCGAGCTGAAGAGCATCGTGCCCGAGGCGGACGGCAAGTCCTATCGCATGACCCTGGCGCTGCAGAACATCGACCTCGCGCGGCCGCTCTACATCATGCCGAACACGGTCGGCGTCTACGTGCAGACGGGCATGACGTGGCAACAGGTGCCGTCACGCCCGGTCGGCGAGGCCGCCAACGGCGTGATCAAGCTCACCGACGCCCATTCCTACGACGTACTGTTCACGCCCGACGTCAAGGGCTGGGCCGAGCTGATCCCGGGCTACATGCATGTCCGCATCCAGGCCGACATGCTGATCAGCCGCAGCGCCCAGCCCGGCAACGACATCGTCGAGCGCCGCACGCCGTTCTACGTCTACCTGAAGCCGCACGGCGCCAACGACGCCGACATCAAGGCGCGCAGCAAGATGTCAGGCACGCCGCCCGTGTTCATCCCGATGCCGCCGCATTGACTTTATCCGTCATCCCGACCGGAGCCTCGCGCAGCGAGGCGTAGTGGAGGGACCTGTTCTTGTAGCTGCATCGCCAAGACGAGGTCCCTCGACTTCGCTGCGCTACGCTCGGGATGACGGTCAGGCCGCCAACGCCGATTCGCTCTTGGGATCGCCGGCGATGCGGCTGTGCCACATGATGCGTTTCTGCGTCATGTCCCAGGGCGTCGCCTGGTGCATCAGGCAGCGATTGTCCCACACCAAGGCGTCGCCCGGGGTCCAGTCGTGGTGGTAGATGCGCGGCGGCTGGCAGGCGAAGTCCACCAGCTCCTGGATGAGACGGTCGGAGTCGGCCTGTTCCAGACCGGGAATGTTGTGGGCGTGGCGGCCGACCAGCAACGACTTGCGGCCGGTCTCGGGATGCGTCTTCACGAGGGGCCTGAGCGGCACCGGCCCGTCATGGAAGCCGTAGCCCGAGTATTCGCCGTCGGCATTCTTCGCCTGATGGCCAAGCTTGCTCTGGCTGTAGTGCAGCGAATGGAAGGCGTTGAGGCCCTCGATCCTGGCCTTCATCGCGGGATCGAGCGCATCGTAGGCGGCGCGCATGTCGGCGAAACCGGTGCGGCCGCCGATGCTCGGCACGACTTCGGCGCTGAACACCGCGCCCTTGGCCTGCACCGGCATGTAGGTGCTGTCATGGTGCCAGCCCATGTTGCCCTTCAGCACCTTGATCACGTCGTCATTGTCCTTCTCCGGCCGGATGCTGCCGTCGGAGCGTACATTGCTGATCGCCGCCATCTCGAACTCGAGCGGCCCGAAGCGCTTGGCGAAGGCGATTTGCTGATCGCGCCGCAGGTGCTGGTCGGGAAAGATCAGCAGCGCGTATTCGAGCCAGGCATCGTACAGCGCGCGGAACGTCGCCTCGTCGGCTTCCGCGACCTTGATGCCTCGGACGACGGCGCCGAAGGTGGCGTCGATCGGTTCGATGTCGAGCGTGCGGGTCATGACGGACCTCCTGGGCGAAGTCTAGCCCTCTCAGGGCAGATTGACGATCTCCACCCAGTTGGGATTTTTGCCCATCGGATATTGCTTGAGCTTGCTGAGATTGCCGCTGGCCGGATCGATGGCGTAGCTGGTCATCGAATCCGAGAGTTGGCCCACCGCCAGGAGATAGCGCCCGGTCGGATCGATGGCGAAGCCGCGCGGCTGCTGCTCGGTCGCGGTGTGCCCGATCGGCGTCAGCGTCCCGTCGCCGGGATCGACCTTGAAGCCCGCGATCGTGCTGGTCCCGCGCTCGCTGGCATAGAGGAACTTGCCGTCCGGTGTCAGGTGCAGGTCTGCCGCCCAGATCTTTTCCGGCTTCTTCTCGGGCAGCGCGCTCAGCACCTGCTGTTCCTTCAGCGTGCCGGTCTTGGGGTCGTAGGCGAAGACATAGACCGACGCTTCGAGCTCGTTCAGCAGATAGACCCGTCCATTGGTCGGATGGAAGGCGAAGTGCCGCGGACCGGCGCCGGCTTTCACCTGTGCCGCCGGCGGTTCGTTGGGCGACAGCGTTCCGGTCGCGGCATCGAAGCGGAACTGCCGCACGAGATTGCCGCCGAGGCTGGTCGCCAGCACGAAGCGATTGGAGGCGTCGGGCTGGATGGCGTGGGCGTTGGGCTCGGTCGGGATGACCTGTTTCGGCGGCTGCACCGTGCCGTCGCGGGCGATCGGATTCACCGTGACCTTGTTGTTGGGATAGGAGGCGGCGAGCAGGAAGTGGCCGCTACGGTCGGTGGCGATGTAGGCCATGCTGCCGTCGAGCGGGCCGTTGGCGATGTGGCTGAGCTTGCCGGTCGCCGGATCGATGCGAAAGCTCGCCGCCACCATCGGCTCGCCGCGCGTGGCGGCGAACAGGAATTTCTTGTCCGGGCTGATCGCCATCGGCGTCGAGCCCGCCGTCTTTGTGATCCCGGGAATCGTCACCTTCTCGACCGGCGTCAGGTCACCGGTCTGCGGGTCGAGCTGCAGGACATGAATCTCGTTGCTGTCGGTGCAGCCGACATAGACGAACGTCGCGGCCTTCGCCGGCAGCGCGGCCGCCGCCATTGCAAGCGTCGCGGCGAGTGCCGCGACGGCGCCAAGGGTCGTTGCCATGTTCCCTCCCGGGAGAGCCGTTCATTGGTTGAACGGTCGATCGGCAACGCTGCGCGCGAGGATGTTTGGAGTCAACGCTTCAAGTGACCCGGCCGCGCTTCTCGGGAATGGCGGCGATTAGCGCCTGCCGGATGGGCCGAGCCTCGTCGGCCGGCAATTGGCGGATGCGCAAGGTCCGTTCGACGAAGCGGTTGTCCTCACCCTCGACCACCAGGTCGAGGAACCGCGTCGTGCCCGGCGTGACGGCGCGTCGGCTGCGTCCCTTGGCAGCGTCGGTCTTCTCGCTCAGCAGCGCCTGGATGGTGCGCACGGTGCGGACCAGCACGTCCTGCGCAGGTTGATTCTCGATCTGCACGCGATAGACACCTTCGGGGTCGACGCCCTCGACGCTGAGCGGCTGTTGCCGGCAAACGCTGAGCTTGAGGCGCGCCTCCCCGCTTTTGGGATCGTGCCGCGCGTCGAGCACGACCAGCCCTTTGTTGGAGGGCTGGCGCACCAGAGGTGCCTCGACCACGTCGGGCTTGAAGGTGAGGGTGATCGAAGTCCCCGCATCGAGCGGCGGGATCGTGACGAAGGCGCCGTCGGCTACGTGGATCAACTCCTCGTCGCCCAGCCAGACGCTGCCAAAGCGCAGGCGCTGCTCGAGCACCATGGCGGCGATCCGCCGGTCGGTCGGGTTGGTGATCGTGACCTCGCGGCCGCCGTCGCGTACATCGAAGCCCAGCGCCTCGTAGTCGGCCATGCGCTGGTAGAGCTCGGCCTGGGTTGCGATCCAGTAGTTGCGGCGCTCGGCGAGGTTGATGCAGTAGCGCACATAATCGAGCGTGCCCTTGCCGTTGTTCACCGACGGATCGCGCGCCAGCTCGGGATGGTACTGGAAGGAATAGACGCCGTTCTCCAACCGATCGTCGAGCCCAGGCCGGCGCGCGTTGCGGCCGGCGAAGATCGTCTCGACCAGCTCGTAGGCCGCGTCGTACTCGTGCGTGCGGTCCCAGCCGCGCAGCTTGCGCCATTCCTTGTCCGTCGTGACAACCGGCCGGAACGGGAACCAGATGCCGGAGGTGGCGATGGTGCGCCGCACGTCGGTCACATAGGTTAGCGGCTTCTCGCCGATCGTGCCGCCTACCATGACATTGGGGTCGCGCACGCCGTATTCGATCATGTGATAGTAGCAGAAGGTGCAGAGTCCGAGGATCGTCGTGTCGTGGGCGTAGAGATAGTCCATCGCGTCGATCGTCTCGGGATGCATGTGCCCGCCGGCATGGCGGCCGCAGGTGCAGATTGTGATGCCGAGACTCGTGCTCGCTTTCGAGACGTGCTCGAACAGGCCCTTGCCGAAGATCGCCGTTGGCGGGTCGCCGATCGAGCTGTCGTTGTGCAGCGCGGGCTCGATGAAGCTGTGCTGCGTGGTGCGCTCGACCCAGTCGCGCGCCATCGCCTCGTCGATGTTGGTCGAGAAGGTCGGATCCTCGATGTCGTAGCTCGCGGGGATCAGGTTCTGGATCTGGTAGTCGAGGAAGGTGTAGTCGCGCATGCCGTGGACATCGTGGCGAAACGACAGCACGCCGTCATAGGTGCCGAACGAGCGCAGCCGCGTCTGCCACAGCGGCGCCAGGCCGACCTCCAGCATCAGCCGGCGCAGGAAGAGCAGCAACGTGTCGCCCCAGTGGGTGGCATTGGCCCAGTGGCGCACCGGCTCGACGTTGAGATGCGCCTGCATCATGCCGCCGATCAGCTCGAGCACCTGGTTGGCGACATAGACGGTGCGCTCGCTGAGCACGATGCCCGGACCCAGCTCGGCCACGGTGGTGGTGGTGGCGTCGGTGAGGTCGCCCGTGAGCTCGACGACATCGGCGAGCACGCGGCTTCCAGCCGCCGGCTCGACCTTGTTGACGGGATGGCGCTCGTAGCCGCTGACGTAGAGCGGCTCCCAGGCATCGCCCGAGAAGGGCGAGCCCGGACGCCAGCGCCAGCCGGTATAGCCTTTGACCGGCGCGGGCGTGCAGGACCTGAGGCCAAGCAGGGCGGGCGGCAGGTTGGTCTTGCCGGTGACGATCAGGCGGCGGTCGCCGCCCAGCCAGCGCTCGATGCGCGCGATGGTCTCGGGTGCGAGATGCGCGGCGTTGGCGACGATCAGCGCGCGGCAGCGGGCCAACCGCGCGTCGTCAAGCTCGGCTTCCTCGACCAGATGATGCTTGAGGTTGCAGCGCGCCAGCAGCAGCTCCGCGGCGTTGGGCGCGAGATAAGCGTACTCGCCCTTGACCCAGGTGCGCGGCAGGCCCCAAGCGTCGGTGAAAGTGTAGGTCTCGCCGCGCTCGGCGGCTTGGATGGCGTAGGCGTCGCGGCTTTGTCGGCTGAACAGGACGACGATGTCCTGATGATCGTGTTCGGGCATGCAATCACTGTAAATGGAAACGGCCGGGAATGACCCGGCCGTTCCTGCCAATGGAGGGTTGGCGTTTCGCTTACTGAACGACGATCTCGACGCGGCGGTTCTGCGGCTCGCGCACGCCGTCGCCCGTCGGCACCAGCGGATTGGACTCGCCCTTGCCGATCACGGTGATCGCCTGCGCCGGCACGCCGTCACGCACCAGAGCGTCCTTCACTGCATTCGCACGACGCAGCGACAGCGCCATGTTGTAGCTCTCCGGACCCGACGTATCGGTGTGGCCGGTCGCCGTGATGCGGGCGCTGCCCTTGGTCTTGTAGGCTTGCGCCGCCTGGCTGATCGTGCCCAGCGCCTGCTGCGAAAGCGTGGCGCGGTCCCAGTCGAAGAACACCATGAAGGACGGCGGCGAGACCGGCGCCGCCGGCGGGGGCGGCGGAGGTGCGGCCTCGGGCTGGCCGAACTTGTAGCTGAGGCTCACCAACGCCATCAGGTTGTTGTTCTGGTAGGCGAGGCTGCCGCTGTTGGTGGTGCCGTAGTAGCGGCCCTCGATGCCGATGCGGATGGCGTCGGTAGCGTTGTAGCCGACACCGATGATGCCTTGGTAGGCGAACTGGGTGCTGCACAAGCTGCAGCCCTGGATGGTGGTGTCGACGAAGGCGATGCCGGCGCCGGCGCCGACATAGGGCGTGACGGTTGCACCGGGAAAGAAGTCGTACAGCACGTTGGCCATCACCGAGACCTGGTCGATGCGACCGCGCACGTTGGCAATGCCGCCCGGGAAGGCGACGTTACCGCTGCCGGTGTTGGAATGGTAAAGGCCCTCCACCTCGATGCGCGGGCCGACAAAGTCGTAACCGAGCTTGCCGCCGGCGGCCCAGCCGGTGTCCATATTGTAGCTCTGGTTGTTCAGCAGCCAGTTCGCAGCGCCTTCGGCACCGATATAGAAGCCGGGATTGACCGGCCCACTGGGGGTGAACAAGGACTGGGCGCTTGCGGCGACCGGCGTCACCATCACGGCGGCGACGGCCAAAAGCGTTTTATTGAACATAGAGAGGTTCCCTCGTTTGAGAGCGAGTGCAGTGCACAGTCCAAACGAGGGTCCGGGAACCGAGTTGCCGGCCGCGATCACATCGGCGTGGCGCGTTGCAACCTTGCAACACACCGATTGATGCGCGGTTACTGCATTGTTGCCTACTGCATGAACCAGCCGTGGCTGACGACCATGGATTGGCCGGTCAGTGCGGTACTGGACGCTCCGGCGAAATAGAGAACGGCGTCGGCCACTTCATCAGTGGTGGTGAACTGGCCGTCGACCGTGTCCTTCAGCATGACGTGCTTGATCACGTCATCCTCGCTGATGTTGAGCTCCTTGGCCTGCTCGGGGATCTGCTTGTCGACCAGCGGTGTGCGCACGAAGCCCGGGCAGACGACATTGGCCGCGACGTTGTATTCCGCGCCTTCCTTGGCCAGCACCTTGGCGAGACCGATCAGGCCGTGCTTGGCGGTAACGTAGGGCGCCTTGAGCTTGGACGCCTCCTTGGAATGGACCGAGCCCATGTAGACGACGCGGCCGTACTTGGCGGCGTACATGTGCTTGAGGCAGGCCTTGGTGGTGAGGAAGGCGCCGTCGAGATGGATGGCGAGCAGCTTCTTCCAGTCGGCGAAGGGGAAGTCGACGATCGGTTTCACGATCTGGATGCCGGCGTTGCTCACCAGGATGTCGATCTTGCCGTACTTGGCCATGGTGTCGGCCACGCCCTTCTCGACCTGGGCCTCGTCGGTGACGTTCATGGCGACTGCGAAGGCGTCGGCGCCCTTGGCCTGGATCTGCTTGGCGGTGGCGCCGGCGGCGTCGAGATTGAGATCGGCGATCACCGGGATGCCGCCTTCGGCGGCGATGCGCAGCGCGATCTCCTTGCCGATGCCGCTCGCCGCACCGGTGACGATGGCGACTCTTCCTTTGAAACGGGACATGGGAACTCCTCTTCCTGGATCAGTGACAAACCTCACCCTGAGGAGGCCCGAAGGGCCGTCTCGAATGCGCGCGGTAAACCGCGCGTGGGTGGCAACAAACACGGTGCCTGGGGCGCATGCTTCGAGACGGGCGCTGCGCGCCCTCCTCAGCATGAGGTTGGCTTTGCACGAGCATCATCAGGCCAGGTAATCGAACACGACTTCACCAAGACCCAATGTCAGGTCGGTGACGTAATGACTCGCCGATACGATCTCGCGCACCGGCAGGCGATTGACGTCGCACAGGGCGTGATCGAAGAGCTGCAGCGCCGCCGGTCCGGCCCACGCGCCCTTCACCGTCACGTCCTCGGTGTAGTAGCGCACCAGCTCGCAGACCCGCGGCGAGCAATCGACGTGGGGGATGATCTTGATCATGAAGGCGGGCTTGGCCAGGGCCTTCAGCAGCGGCGCGTGGTCGAGCTCGCGGTGCTTGTAGCCCATGGTGGCGCTGACGCAGAGCACGCTGCCGTAGTGCAGGGTGCAGACCAGCGTCTCGCTCTCGTGGCTGATCTTGGGGGTGGCGAGCTTCTTGGGGAAACCCCAGATCTCGCGGCCGCCGGCGATCGGCGAGTTGTCGTCGAGGTACATGGCGTGCACGTAGCCGCCTTCCTGCACCTCGCCGTTCTTGTCCTTGAAGCGCACCGGGATCACCTGGCCGGTCTCGGTGTA
>JADHLS010000148.1 GCA_016780605.1 Reyranella sp. | reverse complement strand
GTCTTGGCGTTCTTGCCGCCCATCGCCCGCGAGCTCTCGCGCTTGCCGCGCGCGCCGACATGGCTCTTGCCCTCGCTCTCCTGCTGGGCGGTGCGGCCGGTCGCTTCCTTGGCCTTGCTGCGGGCGAGGTTGCGGCGGTTCTCGTCCTTGCTCTCGTACTTGGAGGCGCCGGCCTCCTTGAGCGCGATGGCGATGGCCTGGCGGCGGCTCTTCACCTTGCCGGCCCCACGGCGTTTCTGGCCGCGGCGGCCGCTCTTCAGTTCGCCATGGGCGTATTCGTGCATGACGCGGCCCATGGTCTTGCGCTGGGACGTCGATGTCTTGGCCATGATGGATACCTCCGGAATTGCCCCTTGCCAGGGCGATTCCCGATTTGGTGGAACCGCTCGCGGTTCCACCAAATCGGGAATGCGCGCGAAGGGGATAGTTGTTGCAACGGGCACATCCCGCTCGGCCGAGCGGGATGTGCTTTAGCGAACGACGGGCAATGGATTAGGTTGCCGTCATGACCACTGCGTACCTCGCGGCCGAGGGTTTCATCGATCAACTGCAGGCGGAGCTGAAGCGGTCGGGTATCGACGTCGCGCATCGCCATGAGCGCCTGCTGGTGTGCGACGGAGCGGCCGTTGCCGCCGCCTGGGCCGCCAACGTCTGGCACGATTGTCGCGAGCTTCCGGTCGACTCGATCGGCGCCGCTGCCAAGGCGCTGCGCGACGTGCAGCGCAACTGGGCGATGTATGCGCCGCTCCATCATCGTAGGGCCGCGCTGATCCAGGAGCGCCTGCCGCACGTTTCGGCAAAGCCGATCGTCTTCCCGGCATCGGCGCCCACCGCACCGCTGGGTTCGTGGACCCTGCTGGCGCCCGATCGCTTGCTGATGGCCGCGCGCTGCAGCTCGCCCTTCGCCAATGGCGAGGTGGCCTTCGTCGAGGACAAGACGGGCCCGCCCAACCGCGCCTATCTCAAGCTCTGGGAGGCACTGGTCCGCCTGGGGCGCTGGCCCGGACCGGGCGAGCGCTGTCTCGACCTCGGCGCCTCGCCGGGCGGCTGGACCTGGGTGCTGGCAAAGCTCGGCGCCGAGGTGATCGCCGTCGACAAGGCGCCGCTCGATCCCAGGGTGGCGGCGATGCCCGGCGTCGCGTGGCGCGGCGAGAGCGCCTTTGCGCTCGAGCCGGCGAGCGTCGGCCCGGTCGACTGGCTCTGCTCCGACATCGTCTGCTATCCGGCGCGCCTGCTGCGCTTGGTCGAGACCTGGCGGGCGTCAGGCCTGGTGAAGAACTTCGTCTGCACGCTCAAGTTCCAGGGCGCCACCGATCATGAGGCGGCTGCAGCCTTCGCCGCGATCCCCGGAGCGCAGCTCGTGCATCTGCATCACAACAAGCACGAGCTCACCTTCCTGCTCTAGCGCCACGGCCTTCGGCGCAGGAAGTCCGAGACATGCGTCCTGAAGCCGTCGATGAACTCGGGCGCGACGGGCGAGACGCTGCGGTGCGCCGGATAGAGGGCGGCGAACTCGAAGTCGACGCGCGGCTCCGACAACGGCGTCTCGATGCGCAGGACGCGCGTGACGCGATGCTCGGCGGAAAAATCGAATTGACGACATCGTGACGGAGCCCAACGATGTCGCTGCGGCAGGAGGGTGTCGCCGACAGGAGGGGTCATGGGGCGTTCGGTCCATTTTGCCGCGGTCGCGGGAGCTGCGGCGCTGCTCGCCGCGGCGTCGGCCGCCGGGCAGTCCAAGACGCTGGTCGTGGCGTCCTATGGCGGCTCGTGGGAGCAGCAGATGCGCAAGGACGTCATCCCGGCCTTCGAGCAGAAGCACGGGGTGAAGGTCGAGTACGTCGCCGGCAACTCGACCGACACGCTGGCCAAGCTGCAGGCCCAGAAGGGCAACCAGGTGATCGACGTGGCGATCGTCGATGACGGGCCGATGTACCAGGCGATCCAGCTCGGCTTCTGCACCAAGATCGACGGGCTGGACAAGAGCCAGCTCTATCCCGCCGCTCTGTTCAAGGACGACAAGGCGGTGGCGGTCGGCCAGACCGGCACCGGCCTCATGATCAACACCAAGACCTTCAAGGACAAAGGCTGGGCCACGCCGACCTCGTGGAACGACCTCAAGGATGCCAAGTTCAAGAAGCAGCTGGTGATCCCGCCGATCAACAACACCTACGGCCTTTACACGCTGATGATGTTCGCCCGCATGAACGGCGGCGGCGAGAAGAACATCGAGCCGGGCTTCAAGGTGATGAAGAACGACGTCAATCCCAACGTGCTGGTCTACGAGCCATCGCCGGGCAAGATGACCGAGCTCTTCCAGTCCAACCAGGCGCAGATCGCGGTGTGGGGTACCGGCCGCGTCCAGGCCTTCGCCAACACCGGCTTCCCGGTCGACTTCATCTATCCCAAGGAAGGCGCGCCGATCCTGCTCGCTTCGGCCTGCCCGGTGGCCAAGGCCAACGTCAATCCGCTGGCGCACGAGTTCATCAAGGTGCTGATCTCCGAGCCGATCCAGACGGCGCTGGCCAAGGAGACGGGCAACGGGCCGGTCAACACCAAGGTCGACGTCAACATGCCGGAGCTGCGCATGGCCCCGGTCGGCGAGCGCGCCAAGCTCATCATCTCGCCCGACTGGGACGCCATCAACGCCCAGCGCGAGGACTGGACCAAGCGCTGGAATCGCGAGGTCGAACGCTGATCCGTGCCGGCATCGCATCCGATCTACCTGTTCCGGCACGGCGAGACGGTGTGGAACGCCGAGCGCCGCGCCCAGGGTCATCTCGACTCGCCGCTGACGGCCGCCGGCCGCGAACAGGCCCACGCGATGGGCCAGGCACTGGCGCGGGAGTTGCGACAGGCCGGCCATGAGCCTTCGAGTGTGATCGTACGCGCCAGTCCGCTCGGCCGTGTGCGCGAGACGCTGACGATCGCCGCCGCAGCGGCCGGGCTGAGGCACGATGAGGACTGTCTCGACTACCGGCTGCGCGAGATAAGCTGGGGCGACTGGGATGGATTGAACGGCGCGGAGATCGAGGCGCGCTGGCCCGGCGCCATAGCGGCGCGGCGCCTCGATCGCTGGCACTATCGGCCCCCCAACGGCGAGAGTTATCCCATGGTGGTCGAGCGTGCCCGCCCGGCACTCGAGGAGATCGCGGCGCTTGCCAAAGAGAGACCCGTCGCGGTGTTCGCGCACGGCGGCATCGGGCGGGTGCTGCGGGGACTGTTCCTCGGTGCGCCGAACGTCGAGGTCCTGGACATGGATCAGCCGCAGGATGCTTTCTATCGCCTGCACCTTGGCGCCGCGGCACGCATCGCCGCCGACGAGGACTGAGACGCAGCTTCGACGCGGAAGCGTCAGGCTGCGTTCGCGGCCAACGCCGATCTCAACGGGGCGATTTTGCCATCGCGCAGGGCGTCGATCGCCTGGCGCAGGCGCTGCCGGACGCCGGGCGCGAGCCGGCTTCGTGCGATCGCATGGAACTTTGCGTCGATGTCGTCCCACTCCATGGGGTTGGACGGCTCGCCCTTCGGGGCGAGCACGGCGTGCTCCAGGGATTTTGCCGCGGTCCTGACCCGCACGCGGCCCGGCACGGCGGCGGGAAACATCGCGTCATATTCGGGAACGACCGACAGCGTTACCTTGCTCGACAGGTCGATGGCGGCGCGGTCCGCCAGGGAGTCCTCGCGGAGGGGCAGCAGGGCCGGCGCGCCGCGCGTAGCCGCGACGCCGAGGCAGAACGGGATGCTATACTGCGCGCCTTCGAGCGTCGCCGGTGCAATCTCGTTGCCGAGGGTGAGCGCGCGGCCGAACGTATCGACGTCGATGGCGACGATGTCCTCCGCGCGCAGCGCGTGCTGTTCCATCAAGCCCAGCAGGGCGTCTATCGGCGCGTGGTTCCAGCGGCAACAGCTGTAGGGCTTGAAGTAGGTTCCGGTGATCTGCCACTGCGTTCCCAGCCCGTCGAGCAGCGGACCGGGCGCGAACGATCGGGGCTCGTCCAGTATGTCGATTGGCCCTGTGAAGCCGTTCGCGGCCAGGCTGCAGGCCAGCAATCCGTTGGCGGCCGCCCAGGGAATCCCCTCCTTTACGCTGTTGCCGCGAAACCGCGTGTAGGCCGTCGCCGACTGGCCCGGCGCCGTCTGGCCTGCGATGGCGATCGCCTGGGCGATCTGTTCCGGCGGCAGGTTGCGCAACACGCCGACCGCGGCCGCCGCCGCTTGTCCGCCCCACAGCCCGGTGTTGGTCGTCGGCACGTTCTTGAGATCGCGCGCCGAGGAGATGCGCACGCCGATCTCGTAGCCGACGGCGATCGCCGTGAGGGCGCGAGCGGTGTCGGCCGCTGTCGTGTCGAGCGCCGCAAAGACCGCCGGAATGACGGCGGCGCCGGGATGACCGGCCGCTGCGCGGTGCCCGTCGTCGAGATCGAGCGAACAGGCCGCCGCGGCATTTACGAAGGCGGCGCCCGGCGGCGGCAGACTTTCACCGCCGAGCCACACCGCGGCCGGACCCGCGCCCCATGCCTCGCGCGCGACCTCGCGGGCGGCGAGGGCGTTCGGCGTCGCGTAACCGGCGACGGCGGCGGTCATCAGGTCGAAGACGCATTTCACGGTCCCGAGGCGAGCCGGCTCGGGTAGTTCGGCGGCCTGGCTTGCGAAGGCGGCCAGCCGCTCGGCGATGGTCGTCATGCGTTGATTCCCCTTGAGGACCGCCACCCTAGAAATCCAATGTCCAGAATGTCAAAGGCGGGAATCACCTAATCCTATTCTCCGGAGTTATGGGATGGCGCGTGCGCTCAATCTTCGCCAGGTCGAGGCCTTTAAGGCCGTCATCGAGAGCGGCACGGTGAGCCGGGCAGCCGGGGTGCTGCACATCTCGCAGCCAGCGGTGAGCAAGCTGCTCGCCCATCTCGAGCAGCAGACCGGGCTCGGCCTGTTCGAGCGCGTCAAAGGACGGCTGGTGCCCTCGCAGCAGGGCATGCGCCTCTACCAGGAGATCGACCGCATCTTCGTCGGCGTCCGCCAGGTCGAGAGCGCCGTCGAGTCGATCCGCCGCGAGGGGCAGGGCCGGCTCAATATCGGCGTGATGCCGGGACTGTCGGGCGCCTTCATCCGGCGCGTGACGATGGCGTTCCTGCAGAGCCATCCCGAGGTCTACATCTCGGTCCACGTGCGCAGCTCGCAGCTGATCGCCGACTGGCTGACCAGCCGGCAGCTCGACGTGGCGCTGATCCGTTCGCGCCTCGACAATCCCTACGTCGACACCGAATCGCTGATGGAGCATCCGTTGGTCTGCGTCATGCCGCCCCATCACCGCCTGGCGCGCAGGAAGGTCGTGACGCCGCGCGACCTCGACGGCGAGCCGTTCGTCTCCTTCGCGTCGGACAGCTACACCGGCGAGCAGATCGCGACCATGTTCGACACCCACAAGGTGAAGTCCGATGTCGTGCTGGATGCCACGGTCGCGCCGACCGTCTGTGAGTTCGTCGCCTCCGGCCTCGGCGTGTCGCTGATCCATCCGCTGTTCGTCGACGGGCTGGGCGGGCGGCTGGCGATGCGGCGCTTCGAGCCGGCGCTGCCCTTCGATTTCCTGATGTGCCGGGCGCGGAACAGCCGCAATGTCGGCCTTGTCGATGCCTTTGCCGCCGAGATGCGCGCCGTGGCCGGCGCCATGTCGCGCGAGCTGACGCGATCGGTGCGGCGGAGGGCATAACCCTGCCGAATACACCTGCGGTAATTCGGACTTGGACGGGAATACTATGCCGACCCTAGCGTGGCGGTGTCGATGCTTGGGAGAACGGCAATGAAGAAGCGTCTTGTGCCAATGGCGTTCGGCCTCGCCGTCGTCGTGGCAGCAGGCGGCGCCGCCGCCGAATCGCTGGTCGTGGCGGGCTACGCCAGTTCGTTCGAGAAGGTCATGCGCGAGAAGGTCATTCCCGACTTCGAGCGCGAACAGGGTGTCTCCGTCCAGTACGCCGGCGGCAACTCGACCGACAACCTCGCCAAGCTCGTGGCGCAGCGCGGCAACCAGCAGGTCGACGTCGCCATGATGGACGACGGTCCGATCGTCCAGGCCATCGCGCTGGGCCTCTGCGCGCTGATTGAGGGCCTGGACAAGTCCGCCCTTCAGCCGATGGCGTTGTTCCCCGAGGGCAAGGGCGTCGGCATGGGCATGGTCGCCACCGGGCTGATGTACAACAGGAAGGTCTTCGCCGAGCGCGGCTGGGCGCCGCCGGACTCCTGGACCGCGCTCGAGGACCCGAAGTTCGCCCGCCGGATCGTCATGCCGCCGATGAGCAACGGTTACGGGCTGCTCGCGACTGTCATGCTGGCCCGCATCGGCGGCGGCGGCGAGAGCAACATCGATCCGGGCTTCGCGGCGATGAAGCGCGTGGCCGGCAACGTGGTGGCGTTCGAACCGTCGCCGGCACGCATGACCGAGCTGTTCCAGACCGATCAGGCGGTGTTGTCCGTCTGGGGCTCGGCGCGCTACCAGGCGTTCGCCGACACCGGCTTCCCGGTCGACTTCGTCTATCCGCGCGAGGGCGCGCCGGCGCTGCTGACGGGGATATGTCCCGTCGCCAAGAAGGCGGTATCGCCCAAGGCGCAGGCCTTCATTGCGACGATGCTGTCGGCCAAGGTACAAAAGATCATGGCTGAGGAAGGCGGCTACGCGCCGGTGCGCAAGGGTGTCGAGATCGCGACGGCGGGCGGCGTGATGCCGGTCGGAGCGCGTGTTTCGCACCTGGTTTCGGTCGATTGGTCTGTGATCAATCCGTTGCGCAACGAGTGGACCAAGCGCTGGAACCGCGAGATCGAGCGCTGACGGCAGTGGCGTTCCTCGAACTCGACAAGCTCAGCAAGACTTTCGGCTCTCACTTGGCCGTCGATGGCCTGACGCTCGGCGTGGAGAAGGGGGAGTTCGTCTCCCTCCTGGGTCCTTCGGGCTGCGGCAAGACCACGACGCTGCAGATGATCGCGGGCTTCGTCGAACCGTCCGGCGGCTCGATCCGGCTGGAAGGCCGCGATCTCCTGGCCGTAAAACCGGCCAGGCGCGGCCTCGGCATCGTGTTCCAGAGCTACGCGCTCTTCCCGCACATGACGGTGGCTGAAAACGTAGGCTTCGGCCTCGAGATGCAGGGCGTCGCGGCGCCGGAGCGCATCAAACGTATCGGCGAGACGCTGGAGCTGGTCGGTCTCAGCGCCTTCGCCGGTCGCTATCCGCGCCAGATGTCGGGTGGCCAGCAGCAGCGCGTGGCGCTGGCCCGTGCGCTCGTCATCCGTCCGCAGATCCTGCTGCTCGACGAGCCGCTCAGCAATCTCGACGCCAAGCTGCGCGAGGAGATGCAGATCGAGCTGCGCCAAATCCAGCGCACCGTCGGCACGACCACCATCCTGGTGACGCACGACCAGGCGGAGGCGATGGCCCTCAGCGACCGCCTGGTGGTGATGAATCACGGTCGCGCCGAGCAGATCGGCCCGCCGCACGAGGCCTATGAGCGACCGGCGACGCCGTTCGTCGCGAGCTTCCTTGGTCGCACCAATCTGGTGGGCGGCGCCACGGTCCGGCCGGAGAAGATCTCGTTCGCGGCGCAAGGCCTCGCCGGCAAGGTGCGCACGCGGATCTTCCAGGGTAACCACTGGCTCTATCAGGTCGAGACCACTGACGGCCTGGTGACGGTGATCCGCCAGAACACCGGCGAGGCGATGCCGGCCGAGGGTGAGGCTGTGCATCTGGCGTGGGGCGCCGCGTGAAGTCCGCTCCATACCTTCTCAGCCTTCCGGCGCTGCTGCTGTTCGCCGTCATCGTCGTGGTGCCGCTGATCATGACGGTGCTGCTCTCGTTCCATGACTGGGGCCAGTACAAGGGCATCGAGCCCGTCTTCATCCTCAAGAACTGGCACGAGGTCTTCACCGACTCCTATTTCCTGGAGATGTTCTGGCGGACCTTCCGCATCGCCTTCTCAGTCACCGTGCTGGCGGCGCTGCTGGGTGCGCCCGAGGCCTATATTCTGAACCGCATGAAGAGCCCGTGGCGCGGCATCTTCCTGCTGGTGATCCTGGGCCCGCTCCTGATCTCGGTGGTGGCGCGCACGCTGGGTTGGGCGCTGCTGTTCGGCGGCAACTCGGGGCTTGTGAATAAGGCGCTGGCATCGATCGGCCTGATCGACGCGCCATTGCCCTTCATGTTCACCGAGACCGGCGTGATCGTGGCGCTGACCCATGTGCTGATGCCCTACATGGTTCTGGCCGTGTGGGCCGCCCTGCAGCGGCTCGACCCGCAGGTCGAGAACGCAGCCGTGGCGCTGGGGGCGGGACCGTTCACCGTGCTGCGCCGCATCGTGCTGCCGCAGGTGATGCCCGGCATCTTGTCAGGCGCGATCATCGTCTTTGCGCTCGCCGCCAGCGCTTTTGCGACGCCTGCGATCATCGGCGGCCGCCGACTGAAGGTCGCCTCGACGCTCGCCTATGACGAATTCCTGAACACGTTGAACTGGCCGCTGGGCGCCGCGGTCGCTGTGCTCTTGCTAATTGCCCTGGTCGCGATCGTCGTGGGCCTGAGCCGACTGGTCGAACGCCGCTACGCGCAGGTGTTCGGATGAGCCGCACGTCATGAGTAGAAATGGCCCGATCGCGCTCGCCTACCACACGCTGTTCGTCGCCTTCATGCTGACGCCGATCCTGGTCGTCTGCTTCGTCGCCTTCACGCCCGAGGGTTACCTGTCGTTCCCGACCGATAGGTGGTCGCTGCGCTGGTTCTACGCCATCGGCCGGTACCCTGAGTTCATCTCGGCCTTCTGGCGCAGCCTGTGGCTGGGCGCGCTCTCCTCGGCCATCGCCGTGGCGTTCTCGGTGCCGGCCGCGCTCGCCATCGCGCGCTATAGCTTCCGCGGCCGCGAGGCCATGACCGCGCTCTTCATGTCGCCGCTCATGATCCCGCATGTCGTGCTGGGCATCGCCTTCCTGCGGTTCTTCACCGAGATCGGTCTCGGCGGCACGTTCGTCGGCCTGGTGCTGGCGCATATCGTAATCGTGCTGCCCTTTGCGCTCCGCCTGACGCTTGCCTCTGCGGTCGGTCTTGATCGCTCGATCGAGCATGCCGCGATCTCGCTTGGCGCCTCGGATGCCACGGTGCTGCGGCGCGTCACGCTTCCCCTGGTGTTGCCCGGGCTGGTGAGCGGCTGGGCGCTCGCTTTCATCAATTCATTCGACGAGGTGACGATGACGGTGTTCATTGCGGCACCCGGAACCGAGACCCTGCCGGTGCGCATGTT
>JADHLS010000147.1 GCA_016780605.1 Reyranella sp. | reverse complement strand
CGGCGCGCCTGCCATGCAGGACATGCTCTCGGGCCAGCTCGATATGATGTACGACAACATCTCGACGCCGCTCGCCCAGTACAAGGCGGGCAAGGTGAAGGCGCTTGCCGTGACGTCGCCCGAGCGTCATCCCGCCGCGCCGGAGCTGCCGACGATGGCGGAGTTCTATCCGGGCTTCAACATCACCTCGTGGGGCGGCCTGTGCGGCCCGGCTGGCCTGCCACCGGTCATGGTCGAGAAAGCCGCGGCGCTCACCAAGAAGGCGTTGGCAAGCGAGAACCTGAAGAAGACGTTCGTCCAGCAGGCCGCGACGACGAACTGGATGAGCCCGGCCGATACGGCCGCGTTCCGCCGCAAGCAGGAGCAGGACCTGGCGCCGATCATCAAGGCGTCGGGGGCCAGGGTGGATTGATCGCGCGAAGCAAAGCGGGCCTCTGTCGCAGAGGCCCGCCAATCCAAAGACCACCTCACCCTGAGGAGGCGCGAAGCGCCGTCTCGAAGGGTGGGCAACACCACGACTGGTTTCCACCCTTCGAGACGCCGCGCTACGCGCGGCTCCTCAGGGTGAGGTTATCTCTCACATGCCCAGCTGGCTGACGAACTTGGTGTTCAGGTACGCCTCGAGCGCCTCGAGGCCGCCTTCCGAGCCATAGCCCGAATCCTTGACGCCGCCGAACGGAACCTCGGGCAGCGCCAAGCCATGGTGGTTGATAGACACCATGCCGCTTTCGAACGCAGCGCCGATCGCCGCCGCCGTCTTGGTGTTCTTTGTATAGGCATAGGCCGCCAGCCCCCAAGGCAGGCGATTGGCTTCCTTCACCAGGCCGTCGAAGTCCTTGAACGACGTGATCGGCGCCAAGGGGCCGAACGGCTCGTCGTTCATGATCTTGGCGTTGAGCGGCACGTCGGTCATGACGGTGGGCTCGTAGAAGTAGCCCTTGTTGCCCTTGCGCTGGCCGCCGGTCTGGATCTTGGCACCCTTGGCGATGGCGTCGCTGACGAAGCTGTCCATCGCATGCAGGCGGCGCTCGGCGACCAGCGGGCCCATCTTGGTGTCGGGCTCGAGGCCGTTGCCCACCTTCATGTTCTTGGCGTAGGCGGTGAAGCGCTCGACGAACTCGGGGTACACCTTCTCGTGCACCAGGAAGCGCGTCGGCGCCACGCAGACCTGGCCGGCATTGCGGAACTTGTTGGCGCCCAGCACATTCACCGCCTGCTCGAGATCGGCATCCTCGAACACGACGGCTGGGGCATGGCCGCCCAGCTCCATGGTGACGCGCTTCATGTGCGCACCGGCCAGCGCCGCGAGCTGCTTGCCGACCGGCGTCGAGCCCGTGAAGGTGATCTTCCTGATGATCGGATGGGGGATCAGGTACTCGCTGATCTCCGACGGCACGCCGTAGACCAGCTGGATCACGCCGGCCGGCACCCCGGCATCGACGAAGGCCTTGATCAGCTGGGCGCAAGAGCCCGGCGTGTCTTCCGGTCCCTTGATGATGATCGAGCAGCCGGTGGCGAGCGCGGCCGAGGCCTTGCGCACCACCTGATTGATCGGGAAGTTCCAGGGCGTGAAGGCAGCGACGGGCCCGACCGGCTCCTTCATGACCAGCTGGTACACGTTCTCGGCGCGCGCCGGCACGATGCGGCCGTAAGTGCGGCGGCCTTCCTCGGCCATCCAGTCGATGATGTCGGCCGCGAGATTGGTCTCGACCTTGGCCTCGAACAGCGGCTTGCCCTGCTCCTGCGTCATGATGGTTGCGATCTCATCGAGGCGCTGGCGCATCAGGTCGGCCGCCTTGCGCATGATCTTGTAGCGCTCGTAGGCCGAGACCTTCTTCCACTGCTTGAATCCCTTGTCGGCAGCGGCGAGCGCACGATCGAGATCGCTCTTCTCGGCATGCGCCACGGTGCCGATGACTTCCTCGGTCGCGGGATTGATCACCGGAATGGTCCGGCCGTTGGCACCCTTGGTCCAGGCTCCGTCGATCATCAGGGAGACATCGCTGTAGGTCATTCGTTCCTCCTTAACTTCCGCGATAGGTCGAGTAGCTCCAGGGCGTGCAGAGCAATGGGACGTGATAATGCCCCTCCGGCTCGGCAATGGAAAAGCGCAAAGGCACGATGTCGAGGAACGGCGGATCGCCGCTCGCGATACCCCTGCTGCGAAAGTGGTTGCCGATGGCGAAACGCAATTCGTAGCGGCCGATCGGCAGCGGACGGCCGCCGATCAGCGGCTGGTCGGTGCGACCGTCGGCGTTCGTTATAGCCGATTGAATACAATGCGCTTTTTCGCCGGCGAGCTCGTAGAGCTCGATGGCGACTCCCGCCGCCGGCCGGCCAGCGTGGGTGTCGAGCACGTGGGTGCTGAGACGGCCATTGACCGCCGGCATGCCCTCACCCGTTACCTTGGCTGCGACGCGAAGCCGCGTGATGAAGAAGATCTCCTGCATCGCCGCGGCGAACTCGGTGGCGGCGTCGTGCACCAGGCGACGCTCGAACTGGGCCAGGACGGAATCCCGCGTATGGCGGCGCACACAAACGATGAAGGGAAAGCCGAACTTCGCCTTATACGCGTCGTTGAGGCGATGGAACCGGCTGAACTCCTCCTCGCTCAGGCTGTCGAGGCCAACGCTTGCCTGCTCACGTTTGGAATCGTCCGTCATGGCCCCCGCCCGAGCGGCCTTGCCGGCGAGATCGGGATGGCCGCGCAGGAATGCCAGCTGCTGCTCGCGCGGAGTGGCCCGCACCGCCCCCATCATCGTCTCGTGCAGGGTGGTTACCGTAGAGAAAGGACGCCGGCCGGCGGCGCTGTCGGCAACCCACGGCGCCAATTCGAAGGTGTCGCCGATGGCGGCTGCAAAATCCGCCGGGTTCATGCGGTTCAGCGCTTCGAGGGTAAGCGTCATGCCCGGCCACCTAGCACGGCCCGGCGGCCGTCTCTATAGCCTCGCACCCACCATCGTGCAGGAAGTCTTCCGCATCGTCCGCCGGCTGAACGAGGAAGGCATGACGATCCTGCTGGTCGAGCAGAACGTCATGGCCTCGTTCAAAATCGCCCATCGCGATTATGTGCTGGAGAACGGGCGAATCGAGCTTTCCGGCAGCGGCAGCGACCTGTTGAACGACGATCGCGTGCGCCAAGCCTATCTCGGCCGTTAGTCTTTTGCTGCGGGCGCGTCACGCTCTTCGGGACCGCGAGCTTCCAGCTCGCTCATGAGCATGAGCGCGCAAGATGCGCGCGGTCCAGAAGACCATGAGCGGAGGCCAAGACGGCCATGACGCAGAGACATCCAATCGTCAGGACTTTGTCGGCGGCCCCGATGGCGGCACGATACGCGCGAAGCTCGGCCGAGTCCTGGACGCGATGTAGGTAGAAGTACGTGCGCACGAAAGTACGGTCGCTCACGGTGTTGACCAGCGACACCCACTGCTCGGTGAAGGCTGCCGGCGAGCGCAGTGACATCTCTTTCAGCACATAGTCGATCCCCTTCATCTCGCAGACCATGCGGACCGCCCAGGTGTAGGTCGAACGGCTGCCGCCGATGATTTCCGGAACGGCCATAGGGATTCTCCCGCTGGAGCGGGACATTGACGCAGCAGCAGCCAGCCTGCAATTCTCCGCCCTCCGGTACAGTCCGCTGTCGCGTGCGACGCGGGTTTCGTCCGGGCAGGTCAGGCCCTCCGTCGCCGGATAGCCAGCCTTCCCCCGACAGCCAACGCATTGGGGAGTGGATCGATGGATCGTCGAAGCGTTCTGAAGGCTGGCATCGCCGCCGGCACTGCCATCCTGTCGCCGCGACTGGCCTCCGCGGAGGTCGCGTACACTCCCATGCCCAAAGGCTGGCGGACTTATGTCCTGACGGCGCGCCTCGAGCCGATGTCTGGCGCGACGCGCGCCTGGATCCCGCTGCCGACCTTTGCGGCGACCGATTGGCAGCGTCCGGGCGCCGTCAACTGGACCGGCAACGCCAAGGTCGCCGAGCGCGTGAAGGATCCCACGTACGGTGCGGAGATGCTGCGCGTTGAATGGGCGGCGGACCAGCAATCGCCGCTGATCGAGGTCAGCGCCCAGGTCCAGGCGCAGGACCGGTCCGTGGTGCCGGGCCAGGGCTCTGCGCCACCGCTCAGCGACGCCGAGCGCAAGCTCAACCTTGCCGCTACCGAGCTGCTGCCGACCGACGGCCTGGTGAAGGAGACCGCCGAGGACATCGTCAAGGGCAAGAAGGACGACCTCGCCAAGGCGCAGGCGCTTTACGAATGGGTGGCCGAGAACACCTTCCGCAATCCCGCGACCCTGGGCTGCGGGCTGGGCGACATCACCGCCATGATCAAGACCGGCAACCTAAACGGCAAGTGTGCCGATCTCAACGCGCTGTTCGTCGGCCTCGCCCGCTCGGTCGGCCTGC
This sequence comes from Reyranella sp., assembly GCA_016780605.1. Lineage (GTDB taxonomy): Bacteria > Pseudomonadota > Alphaproteobacteria > Reyranellales > Reyranellaceae > Reyranella. Next base: position 4,952 of record JADHLS010000147.1, on the reverse strand, counting down.
CGGCGCGCGACGTCTATGGCATCCGCGTCGTGCCTTCACAGTTCGGGTTCAAGGCGTTGGGCGCGGGTTCGGAGAACGTCACCAAGGCGCAGCACTGCCGCGCCGAGGTCTGGTTGCCGGGCAGCGGCTGGACACCGGTCGACCCGGCCGACGTGCGCAAGGTCGTGCTCGAGGAGCCGCCCGGAAATCTCGCCATGAAGGACCCCAAGGTGCTGGCGGCGCGCAAGGCGCTGTTCGGATCGTGGGAAGGCAACTGGGTCGCCTTCAACGACGCGCACGATCTGAAGCTGCCCGGCTCCAAGGAGCCGGCCATCCCGTTCCTGATGTATCCCCAGGCGGAGAACAAGGACGGCTTCCTCGATTCGCTCGACCCCGACAAGTTCAAGTATCGCATCACGGCGCGCGAATTGACGGCTTAAAGAGACCCCCTCCCCAGCGCGGCATCCGCGCTGGGGAGGATGAACTGCATTTCGCCGCACCCCAATCCGCTCTATACCCGCGGGGATGACCGCCTCGATCGACGCGGCGCCGCGCGCGACCTTCCCACCGATCATTCGCCGCTACTACCTGGCGATGGGCGTGCCGTTCATGATCGACGCGATCACGACCGGTGCCTACGCCGTCATCTATCGCGCGCCGGAGTCCATTCCACCGTCGATCCTGCTGGCCGCCGTCTTTCTGGTGCTCGGCGTGGGCATCGGCGCCTATTTCCTGATCAGGCCGATCAGGCGCTTCATCGCGGGAGAAATTTCCTTCGCCGAGGCCGAACGCGCGCTCGCCAGCCTCCCGCGGCGATCCTGCGCGGTCATGGCGGTGTGCTATGCGCCCATGATCATGCTGCGCCTGGCGTCGCGGCGGCTCGGCCTGCACTTCGGCGTGGTGCTCGAGGACCCGACGTGGCTCGATCTCATCACGTCGTTCCTGGTGCTGACCGGCTATAACGTCGTGCTGACCTTCTTCATGGTCAGCGCCTATCTCGACCAGCTCTGCGAGCACCTGTTCGCGACCCGAGGCGTCAATCTCGGCGTGTTCCATGGCCGCTTCCGCCGCAAGATCGCCGTCGCCATGCTGTTCGTCGCCTTCGCGGGCATCATTCTGCTGAGCGGCGACATCGCCTCCTACGACGGGGCCCGCCTGATCCGCGAGGCGTCGATGGACATCGTCGCCTCGACCACCGGCATCATGTTCATCTTCTTCTGGATCAACCATGCGCTCAGCCGCCCGGTCATGCGGCTCGACCACGGCATGCGCCTCGTCGCCAAGGGCGACTACCAGGTGCGCCTGCCGGTGACCTCGGACGACGAGATGGGTCACGCCGCCGGCCGTTTCAACGAGATGGTCGAGGGCCTGTCGGAGCGCGCCTACCTGCGCGACACGTTCGGCAAGTATGTGAGCACCAGCGTCGCCGCGGCCATCCTCGACAATCGCGACCGGGCCGGCCGCGTCGTCGACACCACCGCCGAAGCGACCCTGATGTTCACCGACATCGAGGGCTTCACCGGGCTCAGCGAGCGCATACCGCCCGCCGAGGTCGCCGGTATCCTGAATGGCTATCTCGGCGCCGTCGTGCCAGTGATCCAGAAACATGGCGGTGTGGTCAACAGCTTCATCGGCGATGGCCTGTTCGCCTCCTTCAACCTGCCACTGCCCTGCGAGAACCACGCACTGCGCGCCATCGAGGCGGCGGTCGATATCCAGCAGGCGCTGGCGGTGGGGCCGTTCTCGAGCGTCGGCGCGTTGCGCACGCGCATCGGGCTGAACACCGGCACGGTGATCGGCGTTACGATCGGCACCGAGAACCGGCTGAACTACACCCTGCTGGGTGATGCCGTGAACGTCGCCTCGCGGGTCGAGCAGCTGAACAAGCATTTCAACACCAAGATCCTCGCAACCGAGAGCACGGTGCGCGCAGCGGGCGTCCTGCAGGACGGCGCGCGACTCGGCGTCGCCGAGCTGCGCGGCCATGAGAGCGGCGTCGTCGTCTACCGCATAGGTCCGGCGTGAGCTGGCCGGCATGACCGCCGATGACGTCGCGAGACTACGGCGCCGCTATCTCCTGATGGCGGTGTCGGCGGCGCCGGTCGACATGGCCTTCAACTCGGTCTTCATCGTCATGACCGGCGCCTGGAGCTTCGCGCCGCGCTCGTTGGGCGCCAGCATCGTCCTGCTGGGATTGGTGAACTGGCTCATCGCCCGCCGCCTGTTCGCGCCGATCGACCACTACCTGCATGGGCAGGCGACCTTCGCGGACACGCAGCGGCGCCTTACCCAGCTGCCGCTGCTGACCGCCCGCACCGTGGCGATCCTGTCGCTGGTGCTGACGATCTTACGCCTGACCGCGACCTACTTCTTCAGCGATCCCGGCCTGACCGGCGTGCCGCGACCGACGATCGCCCAGGTCGTCACGCTCTGCCTGGTCCTGCCGGTCTTCTTCTTCACCTACACTTACTTCGTCATCAGTGACTATCTCGCGAGCCTCTGCACCTTCATCTTCCGCCAGCGCGGCGACAATCTCGCGCTGTTCTTCGGCAGCTACACCGCGAAGCTGATCGTCGCCCTGATGGTCATCTCGATTGCGCCCCTGGCGGCGACGATGGTCGCCCTGTTTTCCTACGAGGGTGAACGTCTGAAGTTCGAGGTTGCCAACGTCGTGATCGTGGCCGTCATGGGCCTCACCATCTCGGCCTACTTTGTCGCCCGCTCGCTGCTCCGGCCGATCCGCAACTTGTCTCGGGCCATGGCCAAGGTTGCCGAGGGCGACCTCAGCCAGAGCGTCGCTGTCACCTCGAACGACGAGGTCGGGGAGCTCACCGGCCAGTTCAACAACATGGTCGGCGGCCTGCGCGAGCGCGAGCGCTTCCGCGAGACCTTCGGCCGCTATGTCGACGAGAGCGTGGCCGCCACCATCCTGCAGCACGAGGGCGAAGGCGTACTGGCCGGCGAAACCCGCGAAGCCACCGTCCTGTTCACCGACATCGCGGGCTTCACCACCATCGCCGAGTACATGACACCGGATGCCCTGGTCGCGGCCCTGAACGAGTACCTCGAAACGGTGCTGGAGCCGATCCGCGCCCATGGCGGCGTCGTCAACACCTTCATCGGCGACGGCCTATTCGCCTCCTTCAACATGCCGCTGGCTTGCGAGAACCATGCCTGCGCCGCCGTGCGCGCCGCCATCGACATCCAGCGCGCCATCAACAGCCGCACCTTCGGCGAGATGGGCGTGGCCCTGGACACCCGCATCGGCATCAGCACCGGGCGCGTGATCGGCGGGTCGGTCGGCGCCGGCAAGCGGCTGACCTTCACGCTGCTGGGCGATACCGTCAATCTTGCGGCGCGGCTCGAGCAGTTGAACAAGGATTACAGCACGCGCATTCTCGTCTCCCAAAGCACGCGCGAGGCCTGCGGCGATCAGTTCGTCTTCACCGACATCGGCAGGGTCGCGGTGCGCGGCCGGACCGACGCCGCCATCGTCTTCAGCGTCGACCCCAAGCGCCAAGGATAAGGACGAGGATAGGAATTCATGAACGCGTCCGGATTGTCGCCCGATCAAGTGAACCTGCAGGCGCGCGTGCGCGAACTGGCGGCGGGACCGGTGGCAAAGCGCGCTGCTGAGGTCGATCGCACCGAGCAGTATCCCTGGGACAATGTCGAGCTGCTGAAGGACGCCAAGCTTTTAGGCATGACGATCCCCCAGCAGTATGGCGGCCAGGGCAAGAACTGGCTCGACGCGGTGCTGGTCATCGAGGCGCTCTCAGCGGCTTGCTCGGTCACCGGCCGCATCGCCGTCGAGACCAACATGGGTGCGATCAGTGCCGTGATGGCCTACGGCTCGGAGGAGCAGAAGAAGCTCGCCGCCGACATGGTGCTCGCGGGCGACAAGCCCGCCATCTGCATCACCGAGCCCGAGGCAGGTTCGGACGCCAACGGCATGACCACGCGGGCCGACAAGAAGGGCAACCGCTATGTTGTGAACGGCCGGAAGCACTGGATCACCGGCGGCGGCGTCTCGCGGCTGCACCTGATCTTCGCCAAGGTCTACGACGAGAAGGGCAACGAGGAAGGCATCGGCGGCTTTCTGGCGATCCGCGACGAGACCCAAGGCCTGAAGATAACCAAGCGCGAGCCGACCATGGGCCTGCGCGGCATTCCCGAGGCGGTGATCGACTTCGAGGACATGGAGTTGCCGCCCTCGGCCCTGGTGATCCCGCCGCGCGGCCTGAAGAAGGGCTTCGCCGACCTGATGAACGCCTATAACAGCCAGCGCGTCGGCGCGGCGACGGTGGCGCTGGGCATCGCCGAGGGCGCCTATCAGCTGGCGCTCGACTGGTCGGAGAAGCGTCATCAGTTCGGCCGGCCGATCAACGAGTTCCAGGGCCTGCAATGGAAGCTCGCCGACATGTCGATCAAGCTGCGTGCGGCACAGGCGCTGGTCTACGACGCCGCCCGGTCCGGTGAAGGTGGATTTCCCGACATGCTGCTGGCGGCGCAGGCCAAGGTCTTCACCTCGGAAAGCGCCATCCAGGTGGTGAACGACGCCCTGCAGTTCTTCGGCGCCCGCGGCTACTCGCGCGAGCTGCCGCTGGAGCGCATGGCCAGAGACGTGCGCATGTTCACCATCGGCGGCGGCACCGCCGAGGTGCTGCGCAATGTCGTGGCCGGTGCGCTCTTGAAGAAGAAGCTGCCGCAGACCAGGGATGGCTATCTGTCATCCTGAGCGTAGCGAAGGATCTCATGCCGGTTGCACGCGGCGATGAGGTCCTTCGCTTCGCTCAGGACGACAGGATCGAGCGGGCCTCCAGGCCCGCGGTCCGGCAAGACTACCGCCCGAACCGGTTCCAGACGCCGGCGTTGGAGCGCATCAGGACGAACTCCTTGCCCTTCTTGCCGGCGCCGTCGCGCGGGGTGCAGGTGACCGAGATCCACGACTGATAATCCCAGCGCGCCGAGCA
>JADHLS010000146.1 GCA_016780605.1 Reyranella sp. | reverse complement strand
CATGCGCTCGGCCTCGCCGAGCACGTTTCCAAGCACGCAGACTCTCTGGATTAGTGAGGAGTTCGGGAGGGACACATGGCCGAGGCAGCAATCAAAGAAACAGTGGACGAGGCCCAGGATCTGACGGACGGCTTCAGCCTCGTCATCGATGCGATGAAGTTGAATGGCATCGACACGATCTACGGCGTGCCGGGCATTCCCATCACCGACCTCGGCCGCCTGGCTCAGGCCGCCGGGATCCGCGTGCTGTCGTTCCGCCACGAGCAGAACGCCGGCTATGCCGCCGCGATCGCAGGCTTCCTGACCAAGAAGCCCGGCGTCTGCCTGACGGTGTCGGCGCCCGGCTTCCTCAACGGCCTGACCGCGCTCGCCCACGCCACGACCAATTGCTTCCCGATGATCCTGGTCTCGGGCTCGTCCGAGCGCGAGGTCGTCGACTTGCAGCAGGGCGACTACGAGGAGATGGATCAGCTCGCCATCGCCAAGCCCCTGTGCAAGGCCGCCTACCGCGTGCTGCATGCGCAGGACATCGGCATCGGCTTCGCGCGCGCCATCCGCGCGGCTGTCTCCGGTCGCCCCGGCGGCGTCTATCTCGACCTGCCAGCCAAGCTCTTCGCGCAAGTCATGAACGCCGACGCCGGCGCCAAGTCGCTGGTGAAGGTGATCGATGCTGCGCCGGCGCAGATCCCCTCACCTGCCGCGGTCAAGCGCGCCCTTGACGTGCTGAAGGCCGCCAAGCGGCCGCTGATCATCCTCGGCAAGGGTGCGGCCTATGCCCAGGCCGACGACGCCATCAAGGCGCTGGTCGAGAAAAGCGGTGTGCCCTTCCTCCCCATGAGCATGGCCAAGGGCCTGCTTTCCGACATGCATCCGCAGTGCGCCGGTGCGGCCCGCTCGACGGTGCTGAAGGACTCCGATGTCGTGATGCTGATCGGGGCGCGGCTGAACTGGCTGCTGTCGCACGGCAAGGGCCGGACCTGGGGCGATGCGCCCAAGAAGTTCATCCAGGTCGATATCGAGCCGCGCGAGATGGACAGCAACGTCGAGATCGCGGCACCCGTGGTCGGCGACATCGGCTCCTGCGTCCAAGCGCTGCTCGACGGCATGGGCACCAATTGGTCGGCCGCGCCGGCCGACTGGACCGGCACGGTCAAGGCCAAACGCGACGAGAACGTCGCCAAGATGGCGCCTCGCTTCATGAACAACAAGTCGCCGATGGACTATCACGGTGCACTCGGTGCGCTGCGCACGATCATCAAGGAGCGGCCCGACACCATCCTGGTGAACGAAGGCGCCAACACGCTCGACCTCGCCCGCGGCGCGATCGACATGTACAAGCCGCGCAAGCGGCTCGACGTCGGTACCTGGGGCGTCATGGGTGTCGGCATGGGCTCGGCCATCGCCGCCGCCGTCGAGACAGGCCATCCTGTCCTCGCGGTCGAGGGTGACAGCGCCTTCGGCTTCTGCGGCATGGAGGTCGAGACGATCTGCCGGTACAAGCTGCCGGTCTGCGTCGTCGTCTTCAACAACGACGGCATCTATCGCGGCGATGGCGTGAATACTGGCGGCGGCTCGGATCCGGCAACGACGGCGTTCGTGAAGGGCGCACGCTACGACAAGATGGCCGAGGCTTTCGGCGGCGTGGGCGTCAACGCCACGACGCCCGACGACCTCAGGCGCGCCGTTAATGAGGCGCTCGATTCACGCAAGCCCACCCTGATCAACGCCGTCATCGACCCGGCGGCCGGCGCCGAAAGCGGCCGCATCGGCAACCTCAATCCGCAAAGCAAGCTGCGCAAGAAATAGCGTTACGAGAGATCGGAGAGAAACATGGCGAAGAAGAAGGTCCTGAAGGCGAAGAGCAAGGCGAAAGCTCCGAAGAAGGTCGCCAACGCCGCGAAGAAGCCGGCACTCAAGGTCGTGGCCAAGAAGGCCAACGGCAACGGCCTGCCCAAGGTCTCGAAGAAGCCCTGGGGCCAGGACGGCAAGGCGCTCGATGGCGTCAAGATCCTCGACTTCACGCACGTTCAGTCGGGCCCGACCTGCACACAGCTGCTGGCGTGGTTCGGCGCCGACGTGATCAAGGTCGAGCGTCCCGGCAGCGGCGACATCACCCGCGGCCAGCTGCAGGACATCCCGGGCGTCGACAGTCTCTACTTCACGATGCTCAACCACAACAAGCGCTCTATCACACTCGACTCCAAGAGCAAGGAGGGCATGAAGGTGCTGGAGCGACTGGTGAAGACCTGCGACGTGCTGGTCGAGAACTTCGCGCCCGGCGCGCTCGACCGCATGGGACTGACCTGGGAGCGCATCCACGAATGGAACCCGCGCATGATCGTGGCCTCCGTAAAGGGCTTCGGTCCTGGGCCGTACGAGGACTGCAAGGTCTATGAGAACGTGGCGCAGTGCGCCGGCGGTGCCGCCTCTACCACCGGATTCCATGACGGCATCCCCCTGGTGACCGGCGCGCAGATCGGCGATTCCGGCACCGGTCTACACTTGGCGCTGGGCATCGTCAGCGCCCTCTACCAGCGCAAGCGAACCGGGCGCGGCCAGCGCGTGCTGGCCTCGATGCAGGACGGCGTGCTCAATCTCTGCCGCGTCAAGCTGCGCGACCAGCAGCGGCTCGCCCATGGTCCGCTGAAGGAATACACGCAGTACGGCGAAGGCATCCCGTTCGGCGAGGCGGTCCCGCGCGCAGGCAACGATTCGGGCGGCGGCCAACCCGGCGTGATCCTGAAATGCAAGGGCTGGGAGACCGATCCGAACGCGTACATCTACTTCATCACCCAGGCTCCGGTCTGGGAGAAGATTTGTGACCTGATCGGCGAGCCTGAGTGGAAGACCCATCCGGACTATGCCAAGCCCCCGGCCCGCCTGCCGCGACTCAAGCAGATCTTCGCGCGCATCGAGCAGTGGACCATGACCAAGACCAAGTTCGACGTCATGAACGAGTGCAACGCGCTCGACATCCCGGTCGGTCCCATTCTGTCGATGAAGGAGCTGGCCGAGGAGCCGTCGCTGCGCCACACCGGTACCGTCGTCGAGGTCGATCATCCGACGCGCGGCAAGTACCTGTCGGTCGGCAACCCGATCAAGCTCTCCGACTCGATCAGTGAGGTGAAGCGTTCGCCGCTCCTCGGCGAGCACACCGACGAGATCCTTTCCAAGGTGCTGAAGTTCACGCCGCGCGAGATTGCCGAGATCAAGGCCTCGGGCGCGACGGGCGAGGCGCCGAAAGCCCAGGCGGCGGAGTAAGCCGATGCGTATCGTGGTCCATGGCCAGCAAGCCTTCGGCAAGGCTGTGCTGGAAGCGCTGCTAAAGCGCGGTGAGAACATCGTCGGCGTCTACGTGGCGCCGGAGAAGCCCGGCCAGAAGGCCGATCCGCTCAAGGAAGCAGCCCTGGCGGCCAAGCTGCCGGTGTTCCAGCCCGCCTCCTACCGCAAGCCCGAAGTGTGGGAAGAGTTCAAGGCGCTGAAGCCTGACCTGCAGGTCATGGCCTTCGTGACCCTGTTCGTGCCCGAGGAATTCCTGAACATCCCGACGCACGGCTCGATCCAGTACCACCCGTCGCTGCTGCCGGCCTATCGCGGCGCATCGGCCATCAATTGGCCAATCATCCTTGGTGAGAAGGAGACCGGCCTCTCGATCTTCTGGCCGGACAACGGCCTCGATACGGGTGATGTGCTCCTGCAGAAGAAGACGCCGATCGGGCCGAAGGACACGCTGGGCACGGTTTACTTTGACCGCCTGTTCCCGATGGGCGTCGACGCCATGCTGGAATCGGTCGACCTGGTGAAGGCGGGGAAGGCACCGCGCATCAAGCAGGACGAATCCAAGGCGACGTACGAAGGCCGCGCCACGGCCGACATCGCCCGTATCGACTGGGGCAAGTCATGGCGCCAGATCGACCCCCTGATCCGTGGCTGCAATCCCGCTCCCGGAGCCTGGACCACGATCGACGGCAAGAACCTGCAGATCTTCGACATCCAGCCCCTCCCGGCGCGCGATCCCAAGGGGATCGGCGGCAAGTATGGCGAAGTCGTCGATGTGTCGGCCGACGGCTTCACCGTCGTCGTGCCGGACGGCCGCATCAAGGTCCTGCGCGTGAAGCCTGCCGACGGGCCCAAAGTTGGCGCCGGCGAATGGGCCGCTGCCGCCAAACTGGCCGTCGGCGCACGGCTGACCTGAAGAAAACCACCTCACCCTGAGGAGCGCAGGCAGTGCGCGTCTCGAAGGGTGGGCAACAACAAGACTGTGGCCCACCCTTCGAGACGCCCCGCTGCGCGTGGCTCCTCAGGGTGAGGAAGTCCGCTAACAGAGGAAACCGTCCGATGCCTGCGTCTCAGCATACCAATCCGAAATCAGACATCCAGATCGCCCAGGAAGCCATCAAGCGCCCGATCATGGATCTGGCAAAAGAGAAGCTAGGCATCGCATCGGAGAACCTCGAGCCCTACGGCCACTACAAGGCCAAGGTCTCGATGGACTACATCAAGTCCCTGAAGGACAAGCCCAACGGCAAGCTGATCCTGGTGTCGGCGATCTCCCCGACGCCGGCCGGCGAAGGCAAGACCACCACCACCGTGGGCCTCACCGACGCGCTCAATCACATCGGCAAGAAAGCGATGCTTTGCCTGCGCGAACCCTCGCTCGGGCCGTCGTTCGGCATGAAGGGCGGCGCGGCGGGCGGCGGCTATGCCCAGGTCGTGCCCATGGAGGATATCAACCTCCACTTCACCGGCGACTTCCATGCGATCGGCGCCGCGCACAATCTCCTGTCGGCATTGATCGACAATCATATCTACTGGGGCAATGCACTCGGCATCGACGGCCGCCGCGTCGCCTGGCGCCGCGCCATCGACATGAACGACCGCAGCCTGCGCCAGCTCGTGTCGTCCTTGGGCGGCGTGGCCAACGGCTTTCCCCGTGAGGACGGCTTCGACATCACCGTCGCCTCGGAGGTCATGGCCATCTTCTGCCTCGCTAAGGACCTCGAGGACCTGAAGGCGCGACTGGGCAACATCATCGTTGCCTATACCCGCGAGCGTAAGCCGGTACGTGCCGCCGACCTCAAGGCGCACGGCCCGATGGCCGTGCTCTTGAAGGACGCGCTGGCGCCCAACCTGGTGCAGACGCTGGAAGGCACGCCCGCCTTCATCCACGGCGGGCCGTTCGCCAATATCGCGCACGGATGTAACTCGGTGCTGGCAACGACCACGGCGCTGAAGCTTGCCGACTATGTCGTGACCGAGGCGGGCTTCGGAGCCGACCTGGGAGGCGAGAAGTTCATCGACATCAAATGCCGCAAGACGGGCCTCAGGCCCGACGCCGTGGTGCTGGTGGCCACGATCCGCGCGCTCAAGATGCATGGCGGCGTGAAGAAGGAGGATCTCAAGACCGAGAACCTCAAGGCCCTCGAAGTCGGCATGTCGAACCTGCAGCGCCATGTCGAGAACGTGAAGAAGTTCGGCCTGGTGCCGGTGATCTCGATCAATCGATTCAGCGCCGACACCGACGCCGAGATTGCCCTGGTGAAGTCGGCTTGTGCCAAGCTCGGCGTGGAGGCCGTCATGGCCGACCACTGGGCCGAGGGCGGCAAGGGTGCTGCCGACGTCGCCCGCGCTGTGGTCAAGGCCGTCGACAGCGGCAAGAGCGACATGAAGCTGCTCTATCCCGACGACATGCCGCTGGTCGAAAAGATCCGTACCATTGCCAAGGAGATCTATCGCGCCCGCGACATCGCCATTGCCAAGCCGGTGCAGGACCAGCTCACCTCGTTCGAGGCCATGGGCTTCGGCAAGGTGCCGGTTTGCATCGCCAAGACGCAGTACAGCTTCTCGACCAACCCGGATTCCAAGGGCGCGCCGAGTGACCACGTCGTGACGGTGCGCGAGGTTCGCCTGTCGGCTGGGGCCGAGTTCGTGGTGGCGGTGTGCGGGGACATCATGACCATGCCCGGCCTGCCGAAGGTTCCGGCGGCCAACAGCATCGACATCGGTCCCGATGGGAAGATTGTCGGTCTGTTTTAGTCTAGGGTCTCCTCAGTCAAGACTGAGGAGACACCATGAACGTGATGGCCAAGCGGGGCGCGATGGCGCGCCCTGATCTCAACAACCCGGAGCTCAACAACCTCGCCATGTCGAAGGAGGCGCAGCCTCTTTACGACGCGGTGGTGAAGCACATCGAAGAGAACGTCGCGCCCATCACGGAGAAGTTCTTCAAGCTGGGCGAGGGTCGCAAGGACCGCTGGAGCTGGGCGCCCGGCCAACTGGAGCTGCTCGAGGGCGCCAAGAACAAGGCCAAGGCGTCCGGCCTCTGGAACTTCTTCCTGCCCGGCTCCGAGATCGGCCGCGGGCTCACCAACCTCGACTACGCCTACATCGCGGCCGAGCTCGGCAAGCAGCCACTCGCCTCGGAATCGCTAAACTGCTCGGCGCCCGACACCGGCAACATGGAGGTGCTGGAGCGGGTGGGTACGCCCGAGCAGAAGGAGAAGTGGCTGAAGCCGCTGCTGAACGGCGAGATCCGCTCGGCCTACGCCATGACCGAGCCCAACGTCGCCTCGTCGGACGCCAAGAACGTCGCCACGCGCGCCGTGCTCGACGGCGACGACTGGGTGATCAACGGCGAGAAGTACTTCATCTCCGGTGCCGGCGATCCGCGCTGCAAGATCATGATCACCATGGTCAAGACCAGCCCCGACGCCTCGCCGCAGTTCCAGCAGTCGCAGATCCTGGTGCCCATCGACACGCCGGGCGTGAAGATCCTGGGACCGATGGAGGTGTTCGGCCACGACCACGCGCCGCGCGGTCACATGCACATCAAGTTCGAGAACGCCCGGGTCCCAAAGGAGAACATCCTGCTGGGCGAAGGCCGAGGCTTCGAGATCTCGCAGGTCCGCCTGGGACCGGGCCGCATCCATCACTGCATGCGTTCGATCGGCGCCGCCGAGAAGGCGCTCGACCTGATGGTCAAGCGCGGCTCGACGCGCCAGGCCTTCGGCAAGAACCTGATCGCGCTCGGCAAGAATCTCGAGCTGGTGTCGCGGGCGCGCATCGAGATCGAGGCCATGCGGCTCATGGTGCTGAAGGCCGCCAAGGCGATGGACGTGCTGGGCAGCCGCGAAGCCCGAATCTGGGTCAGCATGGTCAAGGCCATGGTGCCCGAGAAGGTCTGCACCATCATCGACCAGGCGATCCAGATCCACGGCGCCACCGGCATCTCGCACTGGACCCCGCTTGCCGAGATGTACATGAATCAGCGGCATCTGCGTTTTGCCGACGGTCCGGACGAGGTACATCACATGGTGGTCGGCCGCGCCGAGCTCAGCCGTCACTGATTCGCAATGCCACTGTATGCGTGGCATCAAAATCGCTAGCTTGGCCGCGGGGGAGCGCAACTCGCGGCCAGGACGTCTCTTGAGCCCAGGCGCTATGACGACGCATGGACGCCGCTTTCATTGTTGAATGGCTCAATCTGATCCTGCGCTGGGCCCACATGATCGTGGGCATCGCCTGGATCGGAGCATCGTTCTACTTCATCTGGCTGGACAACCATCTCCATCCGCCCCTCGATCCGGCCGACGCCGCCAGGGGCATCGGCGGCGAGGTCTGGGCGGTCCATGGCGGCGGCTTCTACACCGCCAAGAAGTTCAAGGTAGCGCCCGAGAAGCTTCCACCCGAGCTGCACTGGTTCAAGTGGGAAGCCTACACGACCCTGATCACGGGGTTCTTCCTGCTGTGCCTGGTCTACTATTACGGCGCGGAGGTCGCGCTCATCGATCCGGCGGTGATGGCTCTCAGCAAGCCGGAGGCGATCGCCATCGGCCTGGGCTTCCTGGTGTTGGGCTGGCTGGTCTATGACGCGCTCTGCCGCTCGGCGTTCGGCGAGGATGACGCAATGCTGGGCAGCCTGCTCGCGCTCTATTGCGCGATCGCGGCCTGGGCTCTCTGTCATCTGTTCTCGGGCCGCGGCGCCTATCTCCACTTCGGCGCCATGCTCGGCACCATCATGGTGCTGAACGTCTATTTCGTGATCATCCCGGGCCAGCGCGAGCTGGTGAAGGCCAAGGAGGAAGGCCGCACCCCCGATCCCAAGTTCGGCCTGATGGGCCGGCAGCGCTCGGTTCACAACACCTACTTCACCCTGCCGGTGCTGTTCACCATGATCAGCAACCACTATGCCGGCCTCTATGGACATCCCTGGAACTGGGCCCTGCTCCTCCTGATTTCTGCGTCGGGTGCATTGATCCGGGTATGGTTCGTCCAGCGCCACAAGGGCAATCAGAACCCGCTGGTGCTGGCCTCGGGCCTGGTCATGCTGGCGATAACCGCCATCGTCTCCCTGCCGCGCCCCGCCCCCGACATCGGACCGCCCGCCTCCTTCGCCGAGGTCCAGCCGATCTTCCGCGAGCGCTGCCAACCTTGCCACGCCGTCAAGCCTACGCAGGAAGGTTTTGCCGCTCCGCCAAAGGGCGTGATCTTGGAGACGCAGCAGCAAATCCGCGATCGGGCAGCGATGATCAACCAACAGGTGTGGGTCACCCGAGTCATGCCGCCGGGCAACCTGACGAACATAACGGAAGCCGAGCGACGCCTGATTGCGCGCTGGTTCAAGGGCGGCGCAGAATAGCGGGCATGATGGCCCGCCCGGCACGATTCCGCCTCGCACGGTTCCCTTGGCGCCGCCTGCTGACGGCGGCGTTGGCGGCCGTCGCGATTTTTCTCTACTGGTCACATGTCACCGAGCGCGGCCAGCGCGACCTCGTGCGCAGCTCGGTGGCCGGCGACAGCAGCGTGTCGACCGCCCGGCATGGTTTCGGCGCAAGCGTGGGCTTCGCCGACCCGCGTCGCCTCGATGAGCATTTCGACAAGCACGGCCCGGAATTCGGCCACATCTCCAAGCAGGACTACCTGCGCCAGGCGCAGCTGCTGCGCGACGCCAAAGCCGGCGGCCCGATCCTCGAGGCTGTGCGGCGCGATGGCGTCATCACCCGCTATGATCAGCAGACCGGCGCCTTCATCGCCTTCAATCCCAACGGGGTGATCCGGACCTTCTTCAAGCCCAACGACGGCGAGCGCTACTGGCGCCGCCAGGCGGAGCGTGGCGAATGAAACCCGCACCGCCGCCAGGACCGCCCGACGTCGCTGATCTGCTCGAGCTGGTCGATCAGTGGGTCGAGTTCACCGCTGACCTCGGCAAGGGCTACAGCTTCGATCTCGACAACTGGCTGAACGACGTCGATGTGCGCGAGTTGATCCTGGAAGCGCTACCGATGTTCAGCCGCGAGGAGATGGGCGAGCATGCGCTGAAGCTCGACGAAGCCGACAAGGCATTCATGGCGGCGACCCGCGACTTCAAGA
>JADHLS010000145.1 GCA_016780605.1 Reyranella sp. | reverse complement strand
CAGACCTGCTGCCCGAGGTCCCGACCATGATCGAATCGGGGCTTAAGGACTACGTCGTCAATACGTGGACGGGCTTCGCCCTGCCGGCGGGCGCCCCGGAGCCCGTAGTGGGCAAGCTCAACGCTGAATTCAACCGTATCGGCCAATTGCCTGCGGTGCGCGAAAAGATGCTGGCCCAGGGCATCGAGATCCTGCCGCCGCTGTCGCCGGCCGCGGCCCAGGAGCTGGTTCGCACCGACTTGGCCCTGTGGCTGCCTATCATCAAAGCATCTGGAGCGTCGGCAGATCAGTAGCCTTCCTTGCAAAAGCCGCCTTCGGCGCGTATCTCCCTGCCTCCGTCACACAGGTGGGCCATGGGCTATCGAGTCGCCGTCGTCGGCGCGACCGGCAATGTCGGGCGCGAAATGTTGCAGATCCTGGCCGAGCGGAGCTTCCCGGCCGATGACGTCGTGGCGCTGGCCTCGGCCAAGTCGGCGGGCAAGCAGACCTCGTTCGGCGAGAACGGGGTGCTGAAGGTCCAGGATCTCGCCAAGTTCGACTTCAAGGGCATCGACATCGTGCTCTCCTCGCCCGGCGCCAAGGTGTCGGCCGAGCACAGCCCGCGCGCCGCCAAGGCGGGCGCGGTGGTGATCGACAACACCTCCTACTGGCGGATGGACCCGGATGTGCCGCTGGTCGTGCCGGAAGTGAATGCCGCGGCGATAGCGGGCTACAAGGCGCGGGGCATCATCGCCAATCCCAACTGCTCGACCATCCAGATGGTGACGGCGCTGAAGCCGATCCACGAGGCCGCGACCATCAAGCGCGTGGTGGTCTCGACCTATCAATCGACCTCCGGCGCCGGCAAGGACGCCATGGACGAGCTTTTGAACCAGACCAAGAGCTTCTTCGTGAACCAGACGCTGGAGCCCAAGAAGTTCACCAAGTCGATCGCCTTCAACGTCATCCCGCACATCGACGTCTTCATGGATGACGGCTCGACCAAGGAAGAGTGGAAGATGGTGGTCGAGACCAAGAAGATCCTCGACCCCAAGATCAAGGTCCACGCGACCTGCGTGCGCGTGCCGACCTTCATCGGCCATGCCGAGGCGGTGAACCTCGAACTCGAGCAGCCGCTCGACGAGCATGAGGCGCGTCGCGTGCTGGCCGCGCAGCCGGGCGTGCTGGTCGTCGATCGCCGCGAGAACGGCGGCTACGTCACGCCGCAGGAGGTCACCGGCCAGGACGCCGTGTTCGTGAGCCGCGTGCGCGTCGATCCCACGATCGACAACGGGCTCGCCCTCTGGATCGTCAGCGACAACCTGCGCAAGGGCGCGGCGCTGAACGCCATCCAGATCGCCGAGGAGCTGGTCCGCGGCTATATCTAGTGCGCGGCGAAAGCTTCGACCCTACCGGCATCCGTTGGGTTCTATGTCTCTGAAACTAATGGAAAATCTTTTTGTTACAGCTGTTTAAGAACAGTATTTCATGTAAGATGGAAGGGTGAACGACACCCCGTCGCTTTATCCTCTCCGCCCCGAATCGCAGGCGTCGTCCATGCCAACGCCTTTGTTCGGCGGCGATGATACATTCGTTCAGCAATTGCGGCTCGCGGCCCAGGCCCATCGCGCCGGCCGTCTCGACGAGGCGATCAGCTCCTACCTGAAGCTGCTCGCGGTGCGGCCCTACCACGCCGAGCTGCACAACAATCTCGGTGTCGCCCTGCGCCTCGCCGGCAAGCTCGAAGCCTCGGTCTGCCATCATCGGCTGTCGCTCGCCGCCGATCCCAACAATCCGGCGCTGCATTCCAATCTCGGCAACGCGCTGCGTGCGGCCAACCGGCTCGACGAGGCGGTGAAGCACCACTTCCACTCGATCACGCTCAACCGCGACTACGGTGAGGGCTTCTTCAATCTGGCGCTCTGCCTGCGCGATCTCGGCCGCCTCGACGAGGCCGTCGGCTGCTTCGGGCGCGCGCTGGCGCTCAATCCCGACAACCGGCGCGCCCGAGTCGAGCTGGCCATTGCGCTCCTGATGCGCGGCGAGCTGGCCCAGGGCTTCGCCGCCTACGAAGCGCGCAAGCGCCTGCCCGAGACACCGACGCCCGACTTCACGCAGCCGGCGTGGGACGGCCGGCCGGTCGGCGGCAAGCGTATCCTGCTCTATCCCGAGCAGGGGCTGGGCGACGTGCTGCTGTTCGTGCGCTTCGCCCGCGAGCTGAAGCGTCGCGGCGCCACCGTCATCGTGCTCTGCCAGGCGCTGCTCAAGGAGCTTTTGGCCACCGCTGACTACATCGACCACGTCGTCGCCGAAGGCGAGCCGCTGCCCGACTTCGACGTCCATGCCTCGATGGTGTCGCTGCCCCATCTCTGCCGCGTCGATTTCGAGGCGCTGGCGTTGCAGCCGGCCTACCTCAAGGCGCCGGCCGAGAGCCGCATCAAGCTCGGCCATATCGAGCAGGCGAAGCTTCGCGTCGGCATCTACTGGGCAGGCATGCCGGGCCGGCCGCAGGATCGCCAGCGCTCGGTGCCCTTCGCGCGCTTCATGGCGTTGGCTGGCGATCCCGAGCTGCTGATGTTCAGCCTCCAGGGCGGCCAGCACCAGAAGGACATCCAGACCTTCGGCGCCGGTGGCCTGGTGCACGATGTCGGCCGCGGCATCTTCGACTTCGCCGAGGCGGCGACCGCGCTGTCGCAGCTCGACCTCTTGATCTCGATCGACGCGCCGATCGCCCATCTCGCGGCCGCCATGGGCATCCGGACCTGGGTGCTGCAGCCCTCGGTCGTCGACTGGCGCTGGCAGCTCGGCGGCGCAAACGCGCCCTGGTATCCGACCGCGCGCCTGTTCCGTCAGCCGCGTCCCGGCGATTGGGAGTCGGTGTTCGTTGCGGTGAAGAGCGAGCTTGCGAAGCTCAAGCGACGGCCCTGAAGCTCGCCAGATCGTCGACATCGTCGAGCGTATCGGCGGACGCGAACGAATAATCCAAAGGCAGGGTCAGGACCGAATCCCTGAGGGCGTGATGCGTCGACCAGCGCACGTCGGCGAACAGGCCGTGTGGCAAGGGCCGGGTGCGGCGCGCGCCGACCAGCCAGAACCCTCCGTCAGGCGCCGGGCCGAAGACGAAGTCGTGACTACCCAGCAGATGGAAGGCGCGGGCGATGTGATGGGCGCGCATCGCCGGGATGTCGCTGCCGACCATCACGACGGGTCCCGGCGGCAGCGTCCGGAACGGCCGCTTCATGCGCACGCCGAGATCGCCCGGTCCCTGCGGCCGGATCCGTCGAATGCCGCGCCACGCGACATCAGCCAACGCCGTGTCCGGCGTCACGAACAGCCAGAGCCGCCAGCGGCGGTCGCGCAGCAACCGGATCTGTCGCGCCAGTGTGAGGCGATAGAAACGTGTTGCCGCGGCATCGCCGATATCGCGCGCCAGCCGGCGCTTCACGCGCCCGAACTGCGGCGCACGGGCAAAAATCACGAGATGGCGCATCATGATCCGTACAGCCGGCGCAGCAGCGATGGCGACACGCCGGCGAAGTACAGGCCGAGGCAGGTAAGGTTGCGCATCGGTCGCGCCAGCCAGCCGTCGCGCTCATAGCGTCGCGCCGAGGTCACGGCATCGGCCTCGAGCGCGACAAGGCGATGTCGCCCGATGCGGCGCACAAGGTCGACATCCTCCATCAGCGGCAACGGACGAAAGCCGCCGATCTGCCGGTAGAAATCGCGCGCGATCAGCAGCGCCTGATCGCCATAGGGCAGGCCGAGGGCCTGGCTGCGCCAATTGGCGAGGCGTTCGATCCGCCGCGCGCGGGGATTCGCCGAGGCAAAGCGCAGTCGGAAATAGCCAGCCTTCTCGGCGCCCGTCGCCATGAAGCCTCGCGCCGCGATCGCCCATCCGTCCGACAGCATCGTGTCGGCATGCAGGAACAGCAGCCAAGGCGCGGTGGCGGCTGCGGCGCCTGTCGCGAGCTGGCGCCCGCGCCCGGCCTCGGCGGCCACGACCGTGGCGCCGGCTGCACGCGCAATCGCGACGGTGCCGTCGCGCGAGCCGCCATCGCAGACGATGACGTTGGGATGGTGGCCGAGAGCGGCGAGGGCGCCGGGCAGATGATCGGCAGCGTTGAGAGTCGGGACTATGACGTCCAGCGTCACTGGCTGCAGGCGGCGCCGCCCAGCACGCAGAACTTGGCGCAATGCGGATGGTTCAGCCGCACCGCGCCGACGCTTTCGCCGAGCGTGTGCCCGAGCTCGAACTGCGGCTCATAGGGCAGGAGCGTGCAGGCGACGACGGCGGGGCGTTGGGCGCCCTTGCGCTTCACCACCATGCGGGCCGACGCGCACATCACGCTGTCGGGCGATTTCTTCAGGATCCCCCAGCAGGCCGTGGTGATCTCTGGCACGTCGACCTTGGCGTCCATCTCGGGGAACAGCACCAGCGACACCGGGCTTTGGGCATCGATCGCAACACCGAGCTCGGCGAACAGCCGGGCATAGCCGGCGCGGACCTCTGCCTCGCTCTCGTCGGAGAAGCGCCGCCCCGCGACATGGACGTCGAAGCCGTTCTCGGCCAGCCACACCAGCCCGTCGACCGTCGGCTTCCAGCTGCGTGCCCCGCGCTCCTTCTCGTGCAGCGTCTTGCCATAGTGGTCGACCGAGACGCGCAGCGTGAGGCGCTTGCCATGGCGCGCCAGCAGGCCGAGCAGCGCGGGCTTCATCCTCTGCATCGGCTTCATGGCGTTGGTGAGCACCATCGCCTGCAGCCCGCGCGACAGCACGTCCTCCAGCATCGCCGACAGCTCGCGGTTCATGAAGGGCTCGCCACCGGTGAAGCCGATCAGCCGCGTCGCGTGCCGGTCGCGCTCGATCTCGTCGAGATAGGCGCGGACCTCGGCGGCCGACAGATAGGCGAGGCGATCGTTGCGCGGCGAGGATTCGATGTAGCAGTTCGCGCAGGTGAGGTTGCAGAGCGTGCCGGTGTTGAACCACAGGGTCTCGAGCGCCCGCAGCGCCACATGGGCGCGCTCCTCGCCCCTGGCGGTGACCAGGGCGTCCTGGAACTTCGCGGGATCGAGCAACAGGGGCAGCATCGGCGGGATCCGGATCAGAGCCCGAGCGTGCGCCCGATCTGGCGCCACGGCAACGGCAGCAGCGAGATCAGCGCCACGGCGCCGAAGCCCAGGATGATCGCGCCCGAGACGCGGTTCAGCCACAAGAGGCCGCTGCCGGTGAAGCGATGGCGCAGCGATACCGCGGCCGTGCAGATGATGGTCCACCAGGCGAGCGCGCCACAGAACACCGCCGCCACCAGCAGTCCGGCATCGGGCAGGCTGGCGCCGACGCCCGCGAGATTGCGGCCGGCGAAAGCCGCGCCGAAGGCGATCACCGTCAGGGGATTGAACACCGTGATGAAAAAGCTCGAGCTGGCGAAATGGAAGTGGGTCGCGATCTGGTGCTCGCGGTCGTCGGCCACCGGATCGCCGACGGTGCGCGGCCGATGACGCATGGTCGTCCAACCCATGATGATCAGGCCGATGCCGCCAATGCCCAACAGCCATTTCTCGCGCTCGATGACGAACTGCTCGACGATCGACAGGCCGAAGGCCGCGACCGCGCCGAACACCGCATCGCCCAGCGCCGCGCCGATGCCCGTCATGTAGCCTGCCACCGCACCCACGGTGATAGAGCGGCGGATGCACAGCACTGCGGCCGGCCCGACCGGCACGGCGATCAGGAAGCCGATGGCCGCGCCCTCGATGGCAAGCGCGATCGGATTGAATTGAAAGCCCGGAACGTTCATCGCCTGGCTATATCTTCTCGGCGGCGAAGCGGCGGGGCGGCGACACCAGGTGCTCCTGCGCCGCCACCAGTTGCAACTCGCGTTCGTCCATCGCCCGGGTGGCCTCGAGCACGGCGAAGACCGACGAGGCGGCCTTGCCCAGCGCCGCCGGCGCATCGCCGTCCGCGATCCAGTGCGCCGAGAACAATGCCGCCACCATGTCGCCGGTTCCGTTCGGCGCGATGTCGAAACCGATCAGCGGCGTCGTGACGCGCCACGCCGCATCTCGGCTCACCGCCACCATCTCGATGCGGTCGTTCGGCGCACCGGCGCGGCGCAGGCTGGTGATCAGTGCAAGGCGCGGGCCTTTTTCTCCATGGGCAAGCAGGCTGCGCGCGGCGGCAAGCGCGTCGTTCATGGTGGCGACCTTGGACCCGGTGAGATGCTCCAGCTCGAAGTGGTTGGGCGTGATCAGGTCGGCGGCCGGGATGGCGCGCTCGCGGAAGAAGATGTCGATGCCGGGTTTCACGTAGATGCCGGTGTCGATGTCGCCCAGCACCGGATCGCAACACCAGACCGACTTCGGATTCGCCGCGCGCACCTTGGCGGCGGTGTCGAGCACGACATCGCCTAGCGCCGCATCGCCGACATAGCCCGTCAGCAGGGCATCACAGCGCGGCAGCAAGCCCAGCGCCTCGATGCCGGCCACGATGTCGGCGACCTGATCTGCAGGGGCCGTGCGGCCGCGCCATGCGCCGTAGCCCGTATGGTTCGAGAATTCGACCGTGTTGACCGCCCAGACCTCGTGGCCCAATCGTTGCAAGGGAAATGTCGCAGCCCGGTTGCCGACATAGCCGTAGGCAACATGGCTCTGGAGCGAGAGAAAGCGCATGGACGGCGGCCACCTTGCCACAAGGAGGCTCGTCATTATAGTCCGCCGCGTCCTCGGGGGAGCCGTCCACATGTCGAACACCGTCCGCCCGCGTCGCAGCGTCCTCTACATGCCGGGCGCCAACACGCGCGCGCTGGAGAAGGCCCGGACGTTGCCGGCCGATGCGCTGATCTTCGATCTCGAGGACGCCGTGGCGCCCGAGGCCAAGGAGGCCGCGCGCACCAACGTCGTGCTGGCGGCCGAGAGCAAGGCCTACGGCAAGCGCGAGATCGCCATCCGCTGCAACGGTCTCGGCACTGAATGGTTCGAGGGCGATATCGCGGCCATCGCCCAATCCGGCGCGGATGCCGTGCTGGTGCCCAAGGTCGAGAGCGCGGCGCAAGTGACGCACGTCGTGTCGCTGCTCGACACGGCAGGCGCGCCGCCCGAGATGGCGGTGTGGGCGATGATGGAGACGCCCAAGGGCATCCTGCGCGCCGAGGAGATTGCGGGCGCGCATCCGCGCCTTACGCTCTTCGTCATGGGCACCAACGATCTCGTGAAGGACATGCGCGCGCGCCACACGCCGATGCGGCTGCCCATGGTGACCGCGCTCGGCATCGGCATGCTGGCAGCCCGCGCCTACGGGCTCACGATCCTCGACGGCGTCTACAACGACATCCAGGACGCCGATGGCTTCCGCGCGGTGTGCCAGCAGGGCCTGGAGATGGGCTTCGACGGCAAGACGCTGATCCATCCCAGCCAGATCGCGCCCTGCAACGAGGTCTTCGCCCCATCGGCCGCCGAGCTCGAGATGGCGGGCAAGATCGTCGCCGCTTTCAAGCAGGCGCAGGCCGAGGGCAAGGGCGTGGTCACGGTCGACGGCCGCATGATCGAGAACCTGCATGTCGAACAGGCCGAGCGTGCGCTGGCGCTCGCCTCGGCGATCAAGGACCTGCAGGCCGCAGCATGAGCAAGGCGACTACGACAAAGACGGGGCAGGGAAACTTCTTTGAGGATTTCCGCGTCGGCCAGGAGTTTCCGCACGCCACGCCGCGCACGCTCACTGAAGCCGATGCCGCCCTGAATGTCGGTCTCTACGGCTCGCGCTTCGCCATCAACTCGTCCGACGAGTTTGCCCGTTCGCTGGGCCTGCCGCGGGCGCCGCTCGACGACCTGCTGGTCTTCCATGTCGTGATCGGCAAGACCGTGAACGACATCTCGCTCAACGCCGTGGCCAATCTCGGCTATGCCGAGTTCCGCTGGGGCGTGCCGGTCTATCCCGGCGACACCTTGCAGGCGCGCTCCACCGTCTTGGGACTGCGCGAGAACTCGAACAAGCAGAGCGGCGTCGTCTGGGTGCGCTCGACCGGCACCAACCAGAAGGGCGAGATGGTGCTGGACTACGTGCGCTGGGTGATGGTGCACAAGCGCGATGCGCAGGCCGCCGTCGCCGCGCCCGTGACACCGAAGACGGCGCCGGCGGTGGCGCCGGCGGACCTGATCGTGCCTGCCGGCTTGAAGCTCAGTGGCTATGACGATGTCGCCGCGGGCTCCTCGCATCGCTGGGAGGACTACCAGCCGGGCGAGCGCATCGATCATGTGAGCGGCATCACACTGGAAGATTCCGACCACATGTTCTCGACGCGCCTCTACCAGAACACCGCGCGCGTGCACTTCGACGCCTTCGCGGGCAAGAACACCCGCTTCGGCCGGCGGCTGGCCTATGGCGGCCACATCATCTCCCTGGCCCGCGCTCTCTCCTGCAACGGCCTCGCCAACGGCTTCCGGCTCGCGGCCATCAACGCCGGCAGCCATGTCGGCCCGACCTTCGGCGGCGACACGATCTATGCCTGGTCGGAGGTGCTGGAGAAGGCCGAGCTGCCCCACGCCAAGGACCTCGGCGCGCTGCGCCTTAGACTCATTGCAGCCAAGGACTGCCCTTGCGATTCCTTCCCCGGCAAGCAGGCCGATGGCAAGTATCATCCGGCCGTCGTGCTCGACCTCGATTATTGGCTCCTCATGCCGCGCCGCTAGGAAACCTCACCCTGAGGAGGCCGCGCAGCGGCCGTCTCGAAGGGTGGGCGACAACCCGTCTGGCGCCCACCCTTCGAGACGCGGCCCTGGGGGCCGCTCCTCAGGGTGAGGTGAGGGGTATCCACCCACGAGGAGTTGCTGAATTTCGCTTGGAAATCCGGGGCTTAAGCCGACTTTCGTTGACTTGAAACGGCTGGGCGCTAAAAAAGCTCAGCCGATGTCGGCAATAGGGGTTCCCGCGCGATGAGCGTCGCCAATCGGCCGGTACATCGGCCGCTCTCTCCGCATTTGCAGGTCTACAAGCCGCAGCTCACCTCCGTGTTGTCGATCCTGCATCGCGCCACGGGCATGGCGCTGGCGGTCGGCGCTCTCTATCTGGTGCTGTGGGTGGTGTTCGCCTCGGCGAGCCCCGGCACCTACGCCAAGTTCCAGGCCTTCAACACCTCGATCGTGGGCCGCATCTTCCTGGGGGGCTGGCTGTTCTGCCTCTACTACCACTTGTGCAACGGCATCCGGCACCTGTTCTGGGATGCGGGCTACGGGTTCGAGCTCAAGGACGCCTATCGCAGCGGCTGGATCGTGGTCGCGGTTTCGCTGATCGCCACGGCCGTGTCGTGGGTCATCGGCCTTCGGCTGGCGTGAGGGGAGGGGACCGATGGACAGCGATCTTCGCACGCATCTTTCCCGCGCCCGCGGGCTCGGCTCGGCCAAGGACGGCCTGCATCACTGGTGGGCGCAGCGCATCACC
>JADHLS010000144.1 GCA_016780605.1 Reyranella sp. | reverse complement strand
GGCTCGCGGTCCGGAAGACCCTGAGCGCCACGGAGTGGCGCGCTCCCAGCAAAGATCACGACTCAGGCCATAGCCATGCCGCGCCGCGCACGCCGCTGGAATCGCCGTGCTTGGGCGGCAGCAGTTGAGTCGCAATGTGCTCGGGCTCGGAGAAGACGTAGCGCTTCCAAAGCTCGGGCACGCGGGCGTAGAGCTGCGTCATCTTCGAGAGCCCGCCGCCCAGCACGATCGCGTGCGGGTCGAGGATGTTGATGATGCCCGCCAGCGCCCGCGCCAGCCGGTCGCAGTAGAGCTCCATGTGCGCCGTGGCCTCCTGGTCGCCGGCGAGGGCCGCCTCGGCGATTTCGGTGGCGCGCAAGCTGCGGCCAGTGTGCTCCGCGAACTGCCGCTGGAACCGCGGCCCGCTCAGCCACGTCTCGATGCAGCCGCGGCGGCCGCAATAGCAGTCCGGGCCCGGCCGTTCGCTGTCGGCCGGCATGGGCAGGGGATTGTGGCCCCACTCGCCCGCGACCGCCTGCGCGCCGGTGAGCGGCCGGCCCTTGATCACCACGCCGCCGCCGACGCCGGTGCCCAGGATCACGCCGAACACGATGGCGGCGCCCGCCGCCGCGCCGTCGCTTGCCTCGGAAACGGCAAAGCAATTGGCGTCGTTCTGCAGGCGGATCTCGCGGCCGAGCCGCCGCTCGAGATCCACCTTCAAGGGCCGTCCGTTCAGGCGCGTGGAATTGGCGTTCTTGATCAGGCCGGTCGCCGGCGAGATCGCGCCGGGATGGGCGATGCCGACACTGCAACGCTCGCCCGTCTTGGCTTCCAGCTCACCGATCAGGTCCACGATCGCCTCGACGTCCTCTTCGTAGGAGGTGGCGGGCGTGGGGATGCGCCGGCGCGCCCGCTCCACGCCGCCCTTGTCCAGCACGATGCCCTCTATCTTCGTGCCGCCGAGATCGATGCCGATTCGCATGATCCTCACTTCATAGAAATCGCGCGCGGATGTCGACGGTGCTTTCCACGCCGACCTTGTCGAACGTCGTGGCGAGCCAGGCCCTTGCCGCCGTCTGGCCGAGATCGAACAGGTACTTCAGGAACTCGGGCTCGACATTGAACTTGCTGACCGCGCCGAGCGGCGCCAGGGCGGGCGGATCGGCGATCGAATGGATGAACAGCCGTTTCAGCCGCTGGCTGAATTCGCCGGTGAGCGCACCCTGGTCGATGAGGTCCTGCACGAAGGCGATGGCGCGCATCTCCGCCATTAGCGCGCCGCCGAAAGTGATCTCGTTCAAGCGGTCGGCGACCTCGGCGTTGGAGCGCGGCACGTCCTGGCGGAAAGGCGGATCGACCTCGACCAGCACGACGTCGCGGCTGTCGCTGCCGTAGATGAACGGCCAGATCGGCGGATTGCCGCGGAAGCCGCCGTCCCAGTAGGGCACGCCGTCGATCACCACCGCCTCGTGCACGTTGGGCAGGCAGGCCGAAGCGAGCAGGGCGTCGATCGACAGC
This sequence comes from Reyranella sp., assembly GCA_016780605.1. Taxonomy (GTDB): domain Bacteria; phylum Pseudomonadota; class Alphaproteobacteria; order Reyranellales; family Reyranellaceae; genus Reyranella. The sequence continues at coordinate 7,975 of JADHLS010000144.1, read as the reverse complement.
TCCTCGCGCGTGAAGATGCGCACCTTGCCAGTCTGCACGTTGGTGGCGGCGATGAAGGCCTTGACCTGATGGCAGGCCCGCACCGCCGCTTCGTCGAAGTGGCGCCGCAGGAGCTCGCGCAGCGGATCGAACTTCAAGGGATTGCGCTGCCAGGGCGTCAAGGTGCGCTGGATCAGGTCGGCCCACAGCGCCGACGGCGAATCGTCGAGGTTCCAGTTGCCTTGCAACCGGTCGAGCGGGGTGCGCTGGATCGGACTCGCGACCGACATCGTGCCGAGCTCGCCCCAGAAGGCGGCGAGCGCCGCGCGTGCGCCGGCGCGCCCGTTGTCGGCCCAGCCCTGCAGCATGATCGCGGCGTTCATGGCGCCCGCGCTGGTGCCGCTCACCGCCTCGATCTCCAGGCGCTCGTCCCCGAGCAGCGTGTCGAGCACACCCCAGGTGAAGGCCCCATGCGAGCCGCCGCCTTGCAGCGCGAGATTGACCCGCTTCGTCCCGGTCATGCAGCCTGTTCTCCCCGTCATCGTCCTGTAACATGCTCTCCGTCGGAGCGCGGACCTCTGTCGGCCTGAGCGAAGCGAAGGACCTCATCGCCGTTTGCAATCGGCTTGAGATCCTTCGCTGCGCTCAGGATGACAACCGGAGGTCCGCGCTCCTGAAGAGAGGCTGGCGTCATTATGGCCAAGGACGGGGCGGGCAGAGCGTGGCGAAAGCGCCCGCCGACCATCCTGTGGATGCTGTCGCTGGGCCAGCTGATCTCCTGGGGCCTGGTCTATTACACCTTCCCGCTGTTCGTCGTGCCGATGACGCAGGAGTTGGGCTGGTCGCGCAGCGGCATGTTCGGCGCGCTGTCGTCGGGCCTGATGGTGGCAGGCCTGTGCTCGATCCCGGTCGGCGCCTGGATCGATCGCGGTCACGCGCGCAAGCTCATGACCGGCGGCTCAATGCTGGCGGCGGTGCTGCTGGTCCTGTGGTCGCGCATCGGTTCGCTGCCGCTCTTTTATGCGATGTGGATCGGGCTCGGCGCCTGCCAGGCCGTGCTGCTCTATGAGCCGGCTTTCGCAGTGATCACGCGGGTCTACGGTCCGCGCTACCGGCAGGCGATCCTGTTCATGACCTTCGTCGGCGGGCTCGCCAGCACCTTCGGCATCCCGTTCACCCAGTTCCTGATCGAGCGCATCGGCTGGCGGCCGAGCCTCGATGTGTTGGCGGCGATCAATGTCGCGGTCGCCGCGATCCACTGGCTGTTCGTTCCCGGTCCGCAGGACAAGCCTGTGCCGATCGCCGAGGTCAAGCCGCCGGCGGACGGCGCGGTGAAGAAGGGGCCGCTCGCCGCGGCAGTGCGCGTCCCGGCCTTCTGGGGCCTGGTCGTGGCCTTCGCGGGCTACGGCCTCGCCTTCTCGGCGATGAGCTTCCACCTGATCCCGCTGCTCGACGATCGCGGCGTGCCGACGGGCGTGGTGATGGCCATCATCGCGCTCATCGGGCCGATGCAGGTGGTGGGCCGCGTGCTGCTGATGGTGGGCCAGCGCCACATCACCACCATCCAGCTCGGCGCCGGCATCTACTTCGCCTTTCCTGTCTCCATGGCGATGCTGGCCGCGGGCATCAGCGACGTCTACGGCCTGATCCTGTTCGCCATCATCTACGGCGTCGCCAACGGCCTGGTCACCATCTTGCGCGGCATGGCGGTGCCCGAGTTCATCGGCCCGGAAGGCTATGGCGTCGTCTCGGGCGCGCTCACCATGCCCACCAACCTCATGCGCGCGGCGGGGCCGGTGCTGGCCTCGCTCGCCTGGGCCGCCTTCGGGGGCTACACGCCGGTGCTGTGGGGGCTGGCGGGGATCATGCTGGTTGCGGCGGCCGGCTTCGCGGCCGCCGCCTTCTTGTCCAAGCCAGCGTAGGCCTTGACGATCTGGCGTTCGAAGCACATGTTAATTGCACGTGCCTTTAGCAAGGACAGTGACCCATGCGTCGACCTCCTTACGACCCAGCGGCGAAGAAGCGGACGGTGAGCCTGACATTGAACAGCGACCTTTACGCAAAGGCGAAGGCGCTGGGCATCAACATGTCGCAAGTGGCCGAGGCCGCGCTGGCGCAGGCTTTGGTGGCGGGCCTCATGGAACAGGCGCGGGCCGACATAGAAAAAGACATGGCGACGTACAACGCATACATCGAGAAGCACGGCTCGCCCGCGGAGATGCTACGCGACTATCTCGCCGAACGCGACGATGCAGCTTGATGTCTTTCCCAACCCGCTTGTCCGTGCCCGACGCGCCTTCCCTTACGTCGTTCTGCTCCAGGCCGATATCGCGGCAGTAGGCAGCGATCGCATCGTCGTATTTCTCGCAGCAAAGGCCCAGTTTGGCCAAGTAAACAGCCGGCTTATGCCTGTCGTCGAACTTGCGGGCCGCGAGTTCGTCCTCCTGATGCCATCCATCACCAACGTTCCACTTAAGGAACTCCGCGGTCCGGTCGGGAATCTCAGCGCGTTTCGCGACCGGATCGTCGATGCTATCGATTGGACATTCCTCGGCATCTAGCCGAGTCACATTACTCCGCTGCCAGTTTCGCTTTCGCTGGCTTGAGGTGCTGCACCTTTGGCATCACCTCCTTTGAGATCAGCTCGAGCGAGTGCCGCCAAGCCTTCGGATTGTCGGCGTAGTCGAAGCCGAACACCAGTAGCTGCCCGAAGCCGCCGACCTCGTCGTAGATCTTCTCGATCTTCTCGATCACGGTCCGGGGAGAGCCGACGATCCAGTTGTGCCTGGCGCAGTATTCTGGCGTCACGTCGGAATCGGCCACATTGGCATCGACCTTGAGGTACTCGAGGAAGCCGAACTGGCCGAGCAGGGGCAGGAAGTACTCGCGCATCATGCGGCCCATGTAGGACCCAACCGAAAGCTTCATCGCCTCCTCGTCGGTATCGGCGACGAACACTTCGCGCACCATGCGCCACTCGCCGCGGTCAGCCGTGCGGCCGGCCTTCGCGGCGCCGGCCTCGACGGCTTCCCAGTGGCTGCCGACATAGGCCGGGTTGAGGTTGAGGCTCATCGGTAGGAAGCCCTTCTCCCCGGCGAGCTTCAGCGTGTCGGAATTCTTGCTCAAGCCGGCAACACCGATCGGCGGATGCGGCGTCTGCAGCGGCTTGATGTGCGGCTTCAGGAACCCGAACATCGTGCCGGGGGCGGTGACGTGCCAGAACTTGCCCTTGTAGTCGAACGGCTCGGGCGAGCTCCACAGCTTCAGGATGATCTCCAGCGCCTCGCGCGTCATGTCGCGATTGACGCCCGACATGCCGTCGACGTTGAACATCGCCCAGTCGCTGGGCAGCCCCGACGCCGCCACGCCGAAATTGAGCCGGCCGCCCGAGATGTGGTCGAGCATGGCGACGCGGTTGGCGAGCTCGGCGGGATGGTGATAGGGCAGCAGGAAGCCGCCCGGGCCCAGCCGGATGTTCTTGGTCTGCATCAGGCCCTGAGCCACCAGGAGGTCGGGCGAGGGATGCGGCTCCCAGGGCGCGGTGTGGTGCTCGCCGATCCAGCATTCGGCGAAACCGAGTTCGTCGAGCCAGCGGATGACCTGCAGGTCCCACTCATGGCCGTCCTTCAGCGGCCGCTCCGGTGGATGCGACGGCATCGTGAAATATCCGAACTGCATCGTTTCCTCCTGAGTTATTGAGAGAAGTCGACTACCATCGACCGGCCGGCGCAAGGGCCCATGCATGCATGGCTGCCGCTGCGCGGGACGTGATCGATCGCGTGAAGGAATTTTTTGCAATGGCGAAGTCTCGACGGGCGGTTTTCGTGTGCTGCGACGGGCTCGGTCGCGACTGGGTGCGTCCCGAGACGACGCCGGTGCTGGACGCCTTGCGGCGCGACAGCCTGTGGTGCACCGATCATCGCGGCGTATTCCCGTCGGTCACCCGCGTCTCGGCCGCGTCGATCGCGACCGGATGTCAGCCGGCGCGGCACGGCCTGCACGGCAACCGCATGGGGCTGTTCGAGGACGGCCGCATCGTCGTGCGCGACGTGGGCGCCCCCGACTTCCGCGACCATATGCGCCGCGCCACCGGCCGCACCTTGCACGTGCCCGCGCTGGCCGAGCGCCTCGCGGCCGACGGCGGCTTCGTCGCCTTCTCGAACGTCTCGCCGGGCGCGGCCTACTTTCTCGACCCCGACAATTTCGGCCACGTCCATCATCGCTCGGGCTCGTGGGCGCCGGGCGGCAAGGCGCTGGAGGCGATGCCGGTGACCCATGATGCCGCGGGCGACTGGGAGATGACCCGGCGCTTCTGCGCCGACGTGTTGTCCGGAGCCGCGCCCGCGGCGGCGTTCCTGTGGCTTTGCGATCCCGATCACACCACGCACGACGTACCGCTCGGCTCGCCGGCGCACATGGAGGCGCTGGCCGGCGCCGAACGGTGCGTCGCCGAGGTGCGGCGCACCGTCGAACAGCGGCGTCGCGACGGCGAGGAGATCCTGCTGCTGGTCGGTTCCGATCACGGGCATGAGACGATCGGTGACTCCGTCAGCATCGAGGACTGGCTGTCGGCGCATGGGCTGGCTGAGGCGGTCGCCGCCGGCGATGTGGCGGTGGCCGGGCAGGGCACCTCGGCGCTGCTCTATGCGACGGACCGCGGGCGCAGCGGTCTCCTCGATGTGCTGGCCGACATGCGGCGCGAAGCCTGGGCGGATGACGTGGTGACGGGCGAGGACCTCGCGGCACGAGGCTTTGCCGCGGTCGGCGGCGTGGTGGCCGCCGTCAACATGGCGCGCGACGGCGAGGCCAATCCCTATGGCGTGCCGGGGCGGCGCTGGGTCGCGAGCGAGGGCAAGCGCGTGCCGATCGGCAGCGGCCAGCATGGCGGCTGGGGACCCGACGAGACACGGCCGTTCCTGGCGGTGAATGATGGACGGACCACGGGCGCACGCGCCGAGGCGAGCAGCCTCGCCGACATCGCACCGACCATCGCGCATTTCCTCGGCCTGCCGCTGGCGGGGTTCGACGGCGCGCCGCTCAGACGCTGAGCCGGCCCATGACCGACGACGTCCTGATCCTGGTCGATCAGCAGAAGGCGATGGACCATCCCAAATGGGGTCCGCGCAACAATCCAGATGCCGAGAAGAACATCGCCCGGCTGCTCACCGAGTGGCGCTCGCGCCAGATGCCGATCGTCCATGTGAAGCATGATTCGACACGGCCCGATTCGCCGTTCCGGCCGGGGCAGGAGGGTAACGATTTTCTGCCGCTCACCGCGCCGTTGCCCGGTGAGACAGTGGTCGCGAAGAAAGTGCACAGCGCCTTCATCGGCACCGACCTGCCGGCGCGCCTGGAGGCGATGGGGCGTCCGCCTCTCGTGATCTGCGGCGTGCTGCTCGCCAACTCCGTTGAGGCCACGGTCCGCAACGCCGCCAATCTCGGCTTCAGCGTGCGCCTGCCGGCCGATGCCTGTTGGTCGTGCGACAAGCGCGACCTCAGGGGCCGGCTGTGGCCCGCCGAGGACGTGCACCAGCTGACGCTGGCGCTGCTCGAGGGCGAATACGCGAAGGTCACGACTGTCGGGGAGATCCTCAGGCCGTCTTGAGGCCCGGTGAAACGTTTTCGTGGCACTAACCGCGTGATACGACTGGGCACCGACACATGGGACTGCCCGAATGGCTGCTATCGACGGCTCGAGACGGGTAAGACGCAAGCCCCGGGCGATGGACTGGGACGGCGTCCGCGTCTTCCTCGCCGTGGCGCGGCACGGCTCGTTGCGCGGTGCGGGACGGGCGCTCGGTCTCAGCCAACCGACCATCGCCCGTCGACTGGCCGAGTTCGAGGCGACGTTCGGCGGGCCGACACTGTTCGATCGCCTGCCCGAAGGCGCCCACCTCAACGCTGCGGGCGAACGGCTGGTCCCGGTGGCGGAAAGGGTCGAGCAGGCCATGCTGACCCTGGAGCGGCGGCGCGTGGCGGCGTCGCCCGCGTTGAGCGGCACCGTGCGGCTCACGACCGGCGACTGTGCGGCGGGCTTCCTGGCGCGTTGCCTGTCGGGAGCGGCGACGTCGCCGTTGCCCGTCGGCATCACCCTGGAGCTGGTCCAGTCCGCCGAGCCCCTGAACCTCGCGCGGCGCGAGGCCGATCTGGCGTTGCGTCATGAGCCGCCAGAGCGCGGCCACTACTATGCCGCCAAGCTCGGCACCTTCGCCGTCGCGGTCTACCGGCGCCGCGGCGGCAGCGCCGACGCCTGGGTGGCATACAACGAGGGCCAGACGCACGATCCGGCGCGCTGGGTCCAGCGCCGGATCGACGAGACCAACAGCATCGTGGCGTTGCGCGCGGCGTCGCTGCTGATGCATGCCGAGGCGATCCGCGCAGGCACCGGGTGCGGCGTGCTGCCGTGCTACGTAGGCGATGCCCATCCGGTCCTTGAGCGGCTGAGCCCGCCGATCCCCGAGCTCGCCGCGACCTACTGGGTCGTGGTCCATCGCGACTTGCGCCGCGCGCCATGCGTGCGTGCGGCGATCGACTGGATGCGACAGGTCTTCGTCGAGCAGCGCGACCTGATTGCCGGCAACGGCTAGCCGTGCCACGCTTGCTTGAGCCAAGCGACGGAGTTGGCCGTGGAAATCAGGCCTTTGAGTTCACACACGGGCGCCGAAGTGCTGGGCGTCGACCTCACGCGGCCGGTTTCCGAGGCCGATCGTGCCGCGATGAACCGCGCCTTCGTCGAGCGCAGCGTGCTGGTAATTCGCGGCCAGACGCTCAAGCCCTCGCAGGTCGTCGAGGCGGTCGGCCTGTTCGGCGCCATCTTCCCGCAGCAGAACTCGAAGTTCGCGATCCCCGACTGCCCGCAGATCCACTACGTCTCCAATCAGGATCGTTTCCCCGACGGCCGCCGCTACATTCCCGGCGAGGGCTGGCACACCGATCATTCGAACGCCGTGCGTCCGCCCAAGGCGACGGTGCTGCACGCCGTGCAGCTGCCCGACAAAGGCGGCGACACGCAGTATGCCAACATGGCCGCCGCCTATGACGCTCTGCCGTCCGCCACCAAGCAGCGCATCGCCTCGCTGATGGGCATCCACGTCTATCAGAGCAGCCACAGCGCGCGGCAGCTGATGAGCCTGAACGAGACCGACAAGGAGCGGGTGCCCAACGCCGTGCTGCATCCCCTGGTGCGCACCCATCCCGAAAGCGGTGTGAAGTCGATCTACCTCAATCCCATCCGCGTCGAAGGCATTCTGGGTCTCGATCACAAGGAAGCCCTGCCGCTGCTCGACGAGCTGCTGGCGCATGGCACCGAGGAGCGCTTCCAGTACCGCCATGCCTGGACGCCGGGCGACCTCGTGATGTGGGACAATCGTTGCCTGTTGCACAAGGCCAACGGCGACTACGACATGGGCCAGGTGCGCTATCTCTACCGCGTCATGCTGCAGGGCGACGTGCCGCGATAGCAAGCCGCACGGGCGCAGCGGGCGCAGCGGGGGTCACAGTAGGGGAACACATGAAGACCAGGCTCATTGTCCTGCTTTCCGTGATTGCTGGCGCAGCAGCGGGTGCCGCCGCCGTTCAGGCGCTTCACGCGCAAGCCAAGCCACCGGCTTTCGTTGTCGGCGAGATCGACGTGAAGAATGCCGAGCTGTTCGACAAGGAGTACGTCCCCATCGCCTCCAAGGCGGTGCGGGATGGCGGCGGCAAGTATCTCGTGGGCGGCGGCAAGTCCGTATCGTTCTACGGCGAGCCGCCCAAGCGTATCGCGATCATGGCGTTCGATAACCTGGAGAAGGCCGAAGCCGCGTTCAATTCCGCCGCCTACAAGCAGGCCAAGGCGGTGGGCGACAAGTACGCGACGTTCAGGATCTATGCCGTCGAAGGTGTGGCGCCTTAGCGTGAACCATCGCGGTGACGAGCGCAATAATTCGCGGCCGGCGCTGATGATCCTGTGGTCGCGGCGGAAGCGGACCCACAATCCCTTGTGCAGATATGCGTA